>NZ_JBDGDD010000007.1:0-117760 GCF_040909065.1 Ruminococcus sp. RTP21359st1_H3_RTP21359_211015 | reverse complement strand
GTGATATATTAAAGCCCGTGAGCTTCCATATCGAGGAAATCCACGGGCTTTGTTGCGCTTTTTTTACAGCGCCTTTTTTTGCAACCCATTTCATACACATTTATACAATCCTCTTCTATGTAGGATTTGTTAAAATTGCCTATGACATTTTTAGAAAAAAAGTGTTATAATGTATATAAGAAACAAAATAAAGTTGTATTCACGATTTAATGTGGAAGGAGCGTTAAAAATGCTAAAAAAAGGCGACGTCATATCATATGGTACGACCGGAGTGTGCAAAGTCGAGGGCGAGTGCGAACAGACCGTCAAGGGTCAGAAAAAGCGCTACATAGTTCTAAAACCTGTCCACCAAATCAATTCCACCTTGTATGTGCCGGTAGATAATGACGAGCTTAAAACAAAGTTCAAACCTCTGCTCACAGGCGATGAGATAGAGGAGATCATAAAAGAAATGCCCGAGGAGAGCTCCCTTTGGAAAGAAAGCAGCAGCGAGCGTGCCGAGCTTTATTCACAGGTACTTGAAAGTGGTGACAGAAAGCGACTTGCACAGCTTGTGAGAACATTGTATCTCAGACAGAAACATCTTATTGCGAAGGGCAGACATCTCCATTCATTAGACGAACGTTTTTTCAAGAATGCGGAAAATCTGCTCTTTGACGAGTTTTCAGCCGTCCTGGGCATATCCCAAGACGAGGTCTTCGACTTTATAGAAACCCGCCTGAGCAAAGCCTAAATATATACAAATGGCACAAATAATATCGGCAAATAAAAAAGGACAAACCACAGTGGCTTGTCCTTTTTGTTTTCATAAATGATACTCGATTATTCCTTGTCAACGTCCTCAACAGGCTCCTCGATAGCGTCGAGCTGAACTTCAACGTCAGCGTCCTCCTCAGTTGCAGCCTCGTCCTCAGCAGGCTCTTCAGCCTTTTCCTCAGACTTCTCAGCGTCCTCTGCCTTGTCAGCTTCATCAGCCTCGTCAGAACACTCGTCGCAGCCGCAGCAATCGTCGAAATCCTCGTCGAGATCTTCGTAATCGTAGTTTTCAAGCTCCTTGTGCTTTTTAAATGCAAAAATAGCAGCAGCTCCTGCAGCGATCGCACCGAGTGCAGCTATAACTTTCAATCCGCTTGCCATAATAAAACGCTCCTTTTTTGAATATTCCACTCTGAACTGCGTTCAGACTATCTACAGTATAGCATATTTGTTATAAAAAATCAAGACGTTTACAAAAAATACTGATTTTTTATACAACCTGCTCAAAAAATCTCAGTAAGCTTTGACAAATTGCCCACCGCTACATATTCCCCGTAAGGCTCATTATCACGCTAAGAGCCGCCAGTGGAGCTGTCTCGCACCGCAGTATCCTAGGTCCAAGACTCACCACAGTGACCCCTGCCTGACTACAGCTCTCCGCCTCATGGCTCTCGAAACCGCCCTCACAGCCGATAAACAAGCCAATAGTCTTTTCCTCGCCCTCAATTACAGGGGCAATGCCTGTCTTACTAAGGCTCACACCGCCTTTTTCGTAACACATAAAGCTCTCATCGCACTCTTTAAGTTCACCAAGGCATTCCTCAAAGCTGATAAAATTCGTCACCTCAGGCACATATCCCCTGCCCGACTGTTTCGCCGCTTCCAAAGCTATCTTATTGTATCTCTCCACACGCTTTTCGTAGCCGCTTTTTGCAGGTCTTGAAACGCACCTCGCCGTAATAACAGGCACTATCTTGTATACTCCAAGCTCCACAGCCTTTTGCACTATAAGATCCATTTTATCAGACTTAGGCAACGCCTGATAAAGCACCACATTCACAGTAGGCTCGTTTTCGCTTTTCTCAGCAGAAAGCACATCGCAAACCACTTCCTTATCAGAAATGGACAGAATTTTTGCTCTGTATTCCACCCTGTCTGCACAAACAGTGATGATATCTCCAAGTCTCATACGCAAACTTCTGCCGATATGATAAGCATCATTACCCCTGATAGAAATCGTATTCCCCGATACGCTGTCAACAAAAAATCTAGGCATATTCCCAACCAGTGTCAAGCACTGTCCTCCAATCTCAAATCACGATTTTACGCACTTTCACGACGCTTCCGTCGCTTCTTGGTATAGTATACCACACCTTCAAAAATTGTTCAACAAAGTTCACATAACTAACACAAAACTTTCATACGCAGTACATACGGGCAGGGTATTATATAGTTGTCGCAAGGGACAAGACCCACCGAGGGAAGTTCCGAGAGCGGCAGTTGATTTTGGTATGTAGGCTTTTACCCCAAGCCTTCATATATACAGCTTGTAGATTAATTTCTACTAGCTTCTCCCCTATAATTTTTTATTTTTTGGCACCCACAGTTTTCTGTGGGTGTTTTTTTGTCCTGTCGAGGATATCGCAGGACGAACCTAATTTATGACGCATGACACAAAAAAGCGGAACGCCCCACACAGAACATTCCGCTTAAATCAAACTATTCTATTTAGTTATATTCAGGGAGCGATTATCTTGCACCCTCAGCAAAGCCGCTGTCAACAAGATCAACAAGACCCTTTACTGCTGCTTCCTCATCTGGACCGTCTGCAATGATCCTGATAGTTGTGCCGCCTACGATGCCAAGTGAAAGGATTCCAAGAAGGCTCTTTGCGTTTACTCTTCTCTCCTCTTTCTCTACCCAGATAGATGACTTGAATTCATTTGCCTTCTGGATGAAAAATGTTGCAGGGCGTGCGTGAAGTCCTACCTGATTCTGTACTACTACGTCTTTTACGAACATACTGATCTCTCCCATTCATTATAATGCTGTTAAACTCCCTAATTAAGGGACTTTTTCAAGATACCCTCAGGTTATTTGATATATTTATTATACTCGACAAGTCTGCCTTAGTCAACGCAAATTTTAGACAAACAAGCGAAAAACCCTCAATTTTCAGCACAATGCTCTAAACTTTGCAACTTTTGCGATTAAACTTGTGATATATCCACAACACAGATTTTTACATTATATCACTTTGTACAAATTCATTTAACAATTATGTGAAAAGTGTTGAAAACCAATATCACTTTTTATCCTCTTTTTCTTCTAATTTGTGTATAATAGCCAAATCTTTTTCCGTCAGCGGACTTCTTTCCAACAGCTCAGGACGCTTCAAATAGGTGGCTTTTACAGCCTCCTCACGGCGCCATTTCGCTATCTCAGCATGATTGCCCGATAGAAGCACTTTAGGCACTTCCCTGTCATGCCACACCTCAGGACGTGTGTACTGTGGATATTCCAGCAGACCATTATAATGGCTCTCGTCCTCATAGCAATCCGCCTGCGAAAGCGTTCCCTCCAGCATTCTTACAACGCAGTCCACCAGCACCAACGCAGGAAGCTCTCCGCCGGTAAGCACATAATCTCCCACGGATATTTCTTCATCAACTATTTCGTCAATGACCCTGCTGTCCACTCCCTCATAGTGACCGCATAATATAAATATGTTGTCAAGCCGAGAAAGTTCCTTTGCACGCTTCTGGGTCAGCGTTTTTCCCTGTGGGGACATATAGATAACGTGAGGCTTAGACTTGCCCTCAGTCACCGACTTGTAGCAGTTGTAAATAGGCTCGCACTGCATGAGCATACCCTGTCTTTCGCTGTAAGGGGTATCGTCTACTCTGCGGTGCTTGTCCTGAGTGTAGTCCCTGATATTATGACACGTTACCGTGAAAATATTCTTAGCCCTCGCCCTGCCTACTACGCTTTCAGAAAGATAATTCTCAAGCATTTCAGGAAAAAGCGTTGCAATATCTATGTTCAAATCAATTCCTCCATATCATGTCAAAAGGCTGGTAAGCCCAATTTTCCTCAGCGCTGTTCAAATGCTCCTGCACAGAGCCACCGCTTTTTTCATAGTATCCTATGCCCTGCACAACACCGATAGTCACCACAATAGCAATTATTATCACCACAAATAAGCTCCACAAAGCAGACCTGCGCTTCTTCGGCTTGTTGCCCTCGTTATTATAGTATACCCTCAGACTTGTGAGCATATTGTCAAGCTCCATAAAGCTCAGCCCCTCGCCCTCATATGTGTTGGCAAGCCTGTTGAATCCGCTCTCTTTTCTCAGCCTTTTTATGAGCCATTTTTCCTCAGCCCTGGGACTTCTCAGCCGTGGACTTTCGTCTATGTATGCTGTAAAAACTCTCTCGATACATTTCAGCGACTTTTCACGGCTGTTCACCTTTGGAAATATCAGGCTGAACATTCCGTCAGAATAATCTCTGACAAGCCTTTCCAAGTCCTCGTATTTGCAGAACTTCATTAATCAAAAAGCCCCTCCAGCGGAGTTATCTTCATCACGCCACCCTCGATATCCGTTTCAGCCACAACTTCAGGTATCGCAGGGATAAGCTTAACGTTTCCCTTTTCATCGGTTATGTGGTAAACATCGTTAGCACCCGTCTGACTTACATCTGTTATCTTGCCGTAGCTTTCACCGCTGTCAGCGTCGACCACTTCAAGACCTATAAGATCCTGAACAAAATAACAGCCCTCATCAAGCTCCACATCGTCACGGTCGATATAAAGCACCCTGTTGCGAAGCTTCTGAGCCTCCTCCACAGTGTCAACGCCCTTGACTTTCATTACAACGATATTCTTTGCAACTCTCGAACGCTCTATCTCCACAGGAGTACCACTCTTATAATATAGTGTGTCAAATCCGCAGAGAAATTCAGGTCCGTCACACCATGGCTGTACTTTTATCTCGCCCTTTATGCCGAACACCGATACTATCTTTCCCGCCTCAAGATATTTTTTTACGTCCATTTTGATTACCTCCCGATAACAAATCTTACAGCTTTCTTTTTATAGATTGTAACATATTTTTTTACCCTTTGCAACGCTTTAACTACGCTGTTATGCACATAGCTCAGGATATTTACAAAAAGTTTATTAATTACAATTCGGTTACTTAAAACGAACTTCACGCCCCTCTTTTGTACAAAATCACCATGAAAACCTGTGATTTAACAAAAAATTCACACATAAGAGAGCAAAATGTGTTACAATTTGTAATATATCAGACCGCAGACCAGTGCTTGAAACTGCGGTATAAAAGTTTTTTTGCATATTTTCACTATAAAACACTTGCAAAACATATCGTTTTTTGTTATAATAACAATGTGCAGACATCTGCCCTTATGGGGTAATTATGCCCATGGCAGAACTTAGGTCGAAAATTTTTGCAAGTAGAGGGGAATAACTTATGTCAAACAGATTATTTCAGAGCGTTGTTCATCAGATGCGTGACACTATCGACTGCGTCATAGGCGTAATAGATGAGAACGCAACTATCATTGCCTGCTCTGAGCTTTCACAGGTCGGAACGACTAACGAATTCGTTTCGTTAGATCTGGGCGATTCACACGACATTTTTGTTAGAGACGGTTATACCTATAAGCCATTCGGTGCTCATATGAAACCTGACTATGCTGTTTTCGTTGAGGGAACAGACGAGGTGGCTGCAAAGTATGCAAGCATACTTGCCATTACTCTTTCCAGCATAAAGCAGTATTATGACGAAAAATACGACAGAAACAATTTCATCAAGAACGTAGTGCTTGACAACGTGCTGCCGGGCGACGTTCATGTTAAAGCTAGAGAGCTGCATTTCAGCGCTGACATTTCAAGAGTCGTGCTGCTTATCAGAATACTCTCCACAAATGACGTTTCAGCTTACGATGTTATCCAGAACCTTTTCCCTGACAAGTCCAAGGACTTCGTTTTCAACATCACAGAGAGCGATATCGTGCTTGTTAAGGAAGTGGCAAACGGCGTTGAGTCAAAGGATCTTGAAAAGCTGGCACGTTCTATTTCCGATACTCTTTCAAGTGAATTCTATACAAGAGTCACTGTAGGTATAGGAACAGTAGTAGAGGGCGTAAAGGATTTGGCAAGAAGCTTCAAGGAAGCTCAGATAGCTCTTGAGGTAGGAAAGGTGTTCGATACTGACAAGAATATCGTTTCTTATGACAATCTTGGTATCGCAAGACTTATCTATCACCTGCCTACAACACTTTGCGAAACATTCCTTAAGGAAGTTTTCAAGAAAGGCTCTATCGAGTCGCTGGATCATGAAACACTTTTCACTATCCAGAAGTTCTTTGAAAACAACCTGAACGTTTCTGAAACTTCAAGAAAACTGTTTGTTCACAGAAATACTCTTGTGTACAGACTTGAAAAGATCAAAAAGCTCACGGGTCTTGACCTGAGAGAGTTCGACCACGCTATCATCTTCAAGATAGCTCTCATGGTAAAGAAGTATCTCTCCGCTAACCCTGTCAAGTTCTAAATCCTACGAGCGGAAAAGAGGCTTGCTTGCCTCTGTAAAACTAAGGCGGTGTAAATTTTGGTAGAGTTTAAAGACGTGTCCGTTACCTATTCAAGCGGTGTGGACGCTCTGAACAAAGTAAACCTGAAGATAAACGACGGCGACTTCGCTTTCGTGGTAGGTCCTTCAGGCGCCGGAAAATCAACACTTATCAAGCTGGTGCTTAAAGAAATAGATGCGACCAGCGGTACAGTAATGGTAAACGGCTTCAATCTGAAAAAGCTGAGAAGAAGAAAGATACCTGCCCTTCGCAGAACTATCGGCGTTGTTTTTCAGGATTTCAGACTTATCCCTACAATGACAGTTTATGAGAACGTGGCGTTCGTGCTGAGAGTAATCGATGCTCCTGCAAAGTACATAAGAAGCCGTGTTCCATATGTTATAAGCCTTGTGGGACTTTCCGATAAGGCGAAAAGCTATCCGACCGAGCTTTCAGGCGGTGAGCAGCAGCGTGTGGCACTTGCAAGAGCACTTGTAAACGACCCACAGCTCATCATTGCCGACGAGCCTACAGGAAATATCGACCCTGCTCTTTCATATGAGATAGTAGAGCTTCTCAAGGGCATAAACGAGTGCGGCACTACCATTCTTATGGTTACCCACGAGCATGACCTTGTGCGCTATTTCGGAGGCAGAATTATCAACATCAACAAAGGTCAGATCGCCTTTGACGAAGTGATAGGAGGCTCCAATGAAAGCAAGTAGTTTTAGATATCTTATAAATCAGGGCTTCAAGGGCATTTGGAAAAACAGAATGATGACGTTCGCCTCTTTCTGTATCCTGCTCGTTTCCCTGCTTATGGTAGGCACTTCGGTGCTGGTTTCCATTAACCTTACAAGAATAATCGGCGGTATCGAGGACAAGAGCGAAGTCATCGTTATCGTAAAGGACGGCACAAGTCAGGCTGATATGCAGACCCTTGAAAATAAGCTCAAAGAGGTCGGAAATATCAACACTGTGAGCCTTTATTCAAAGGACGAAGCGTGGAAAAATATGCTCAAGGGTATGACTGATGAGGAAAAGGATTTCTTCCAGTATGCCGACGATAACCCATTGCCTGATACTTACAAGGTAACGGTCAAGGATATCGAGAAGATGAGCGAAACAACCACTCAGATAGAGACCTTTGACAATGTTGACTCGACAAAGTCCCCTACAGCATTTGCTGATATCCTTATCAGTATCAGAAGAGTATTTACAATAGTTGCCTTTGCGGTCATTGTGGCACTTGTTGTGGTTTGTCTGATAATCATTTCAAATACCACCAGAGCAAGCGTTTTCGCAAGACGTAAAGAGATCAACATCATGAAATATGTAGGCGCTACCAACAGCTTTATCAGAATACCTTTCTTTATCGAGGGTATGATAGTTGGTCTGCTTGCAGCCGCAGGCGCACTGCTGCTCACAAAGTTTGCCTACGAGGGAATTTACAACATCTTCAATGATGACTTCAAGCTCTGGAGCATTCTCGGTGTTCAGAATTTGTATTCGTTCAAATCCCTCTTGCTCCCTGTTGCAGCATCTTATCTTATCGCAGGCGCTGTTATCGGTGCGGTGGGTACTTCTATAAGCACAGGCAAGCATCTTAAAGTATAATACATTTGCCAAATATAGACATAAGGCAGGCTATGATCCAACGGGGTTTTTAGACTGCCTTTTGTTGCAGTTTAAAGCATATCCTGACATGAGATAAAAAAGAGAGAACGTGCGGGATAATGCGTTAGGGAAAGATAAAAACGTGTAAAAATGGTCTTTTTTAAGACGGAGGACAGGTATGAAAACAGGTATATTCACAATGAAGCGAGTATTGGCTTTCACTATCGCCGTAGTCGCTTCCATGACAATGATCGCAGGCGGCACACAGCCGGTCATGACAGCGCAGAACGCTTCTGCAGAAAGTCAGGCAATAAAGAACAACAAGAAAAAAATATCCTCTGCCAAGGATAAAATAAGCGAGCTTGAACAAAAGCAAGCTGACCTTGACAAGCAGATAAACAGCACAAAGGACGATATCTCCAAGGAGGAAGAAAATCAGAAAGCTATCCAAGAGCAGATAGAAACTGTTCAGGAAACTATACTGACCCTTGAGGATTCTATCACTGACCTTGAAACTGAGATAGCCGACCTTGAAGAGGCTATCGCAAAGAGCGAAATAAAAATAAAAAACAAGAGAACTGAAATAGAAAATGGCGTTGTTGACTTCAAACAACGTCTTAGAGCAATGTATGTTGCTGGAAATAGTTCATACACCGATATTCTTATTGGTTCGACGGACTTTTATGATATGCTTATGAAAATAGAGCTTGTCAAAAGAGTGGCTGACCATGACAACACCATGATCGACGGACTTGTTGAGCTTAAAGGCGAGTATGAATCTCAGGAAGCAGAGCTTGAAGCCAACAAGTCTGACCTTGAAACTAACAAAACTACCCTTGAGGAACAAAAGGCTTATCACACTGAGCAGAAGAAAAAGCTTGACGACCTTTATGCAAAAAGTCAGGCTGTTATCGACCAGCTTGAGGAAGATAAGGCGGCTTATGAAGCCAATAAGGAGCAGATAAACAAGGAGCAGGAAGACTTCGAAGCACAGCTCCAGAAGCTTTACAAGGAGCAGGAGCAGATCAAAAAGAAGGAAGAAGAGGAACGTAAGAAAAAAGAAGAGGAAGAACGTAAGAGAAGAGAGGAAGAAGAACGTAGACAACAGCAGCAACAGCAGAATAATAACGGCAATTCTTCATCTTCTAATGCAAACGGCAACACCTCTAACAGCGGTCAATCTTCTACCAATAACGGTGACTACAATTATACCGACAAGAGCCAGTTTACATGGCCTGTGCCGGGTTATTATCATATTTCCTACGGCGTGGGTTGGCGCTGGGGCGCTTATCACAAGGGTATCGACATCTGGTCTCCTGGAATAAGAGGTGCAAAGATATGCGCTGCCGCTGAGGGTACTGTTATACTCGTTAGCAACACCTGCACACACGATTATGGCAAGAACGGCTCATGTGGCTGCGGCGGTGGATATGGAAACTACTGCATAATCGACCACGGCAACGGCTACTGGACCCTTTACGGTCACTCACAGTATATGAGCGTAACACAGGGTCAGCACGTCAACAAGGGCGACGTTCTGGGTATTGTCGGCTCAACAGGATATTCAACTGGCGACCATCTGCACTTTGAGGTGCGATTGAACGGCGTGGCACAGAATCCGTCAAATTATGTATAAACAGGCAATGCCGAAAGGTCTTGCCCCACAACCAAAGGAGTCTTTTATTTCATGAACAGGCTTTACAGCTTAAAACGTATTCTCACTTTCATTATCGCATTCGCTGTTACCGCTGGCATTGCAGGAAGCAGCTACAATTCGTCTTTGAAGATAACCTCAGCGGACACTGAAAACTCGCAGGGGGAGGACTATAGCTATACTGAATCTGTGGCTGACGGAGGTCAGCAAAACGATGAACAAATAGAAAATGACGATAATTCTCAGGAGGAGTCAACAGGTTTTGACATCACACAGTATGCAGAACAGCTAAGAGAGCTATCAAAAAAGCAGACGGAAATAAACGAACAGCTCGACAAATATGATGAGGACATTGAGAAAAGCGAGAAAAAGCAGAAGCTTCTGAAAGAAAAGATAGATTCTATAAATGACGAGATAGACGTTCTCAACTCTTACATGACCGCACTGGAGCTTCAGATAAACACCAATCAGCGAAATATCGATAAGAAGCAGGCTGAGATAAACAAGGGCATAGAGGACTTTAAACAAAGATTAAGGGCAATGTATATCGCAGGGTCGGACAGCTACACCACAATGCTTTTGGAATCAGACAGCTTTTATGACATACTCATGAGATTAGAGCTTATAAAGCGTGTGGCACACCATGATGACACTATCATTGATAACCTTATAAAACTTAAAACTGAATATGAGGATATACAAAAGACCCTTGACAAACAGAAAGCCGAGTATGACGCTCAGTACACACAGTATACACAGCAGAAGGATATGCTCAGTCAGCTTTACCGCTCCAGTACAAAAACACAGCAGGAGCTTAAAGCTAAGCAGAAAAAGCTCAGAGAGCAGAACGAAGCCTATGAGGCGGAGCGTGAGCAGTTTGAGGGCAGCCTTTCCGGCATACTGAAATCGTCAGGCTCAGGCGGAACAGCAAGAGATAACGAAGTTTCCGCCACAATGGCACTTGCAGATGTGAAGCTTGAGGAGCTTCACAAGGAGATAAATGACCGCCTTGACAAGGGCGAAAAGCTTGGAGATACCGAGCCTGATTACTACTTCGCATGGCCTGTTCCGGGGGCTTACTCCGTATCATCAGGCGTGGGCGCACGCTGGGGCTCATATCACACGGGTCTTGACATTCCTGCGGCTCACGGCACGCCTATTCACGCTTCATGCAGTGGCAAGGTCATAAAGATTAACACCACCTGCACTCATGACTACGGCAAGGAGGAGTCCTGCGGCTGTGGCGGCGGTTATGGAAACTATGTTATCATCGACCACGGCAACGAATTCATTACCCTTTACGGACACCTTTCCGAGGTAGATGTAGAGATAGGCGACGAGGTGAAAAAAGGCGACGTTATCGGCAAAATGGGTTCGACCGGCTTTTCAACGGGCGACCACCTGCACATTGAGATACGCTATCAGGGTTATATATTGAACCCTGCGTTCTATCTTGATGTTACACAATAAAAAAATCGACCTCTTATGGAAAAACATAAGAGGCCTTTTTTTATCTTATTTTGAAGCACTCACACGCTTACAAAGACGTGAAATAATCGCTGTGATAAATCTTGTTCCTGCAGTGCAAAGAAGCATTATCACGGGGATAAATGTGACGATATATCTAGGTGGATTTTCCCAGATAAGGAAAAAGAGTATAACTCCCGTGAGAGTCACTATGCTGAAAAACAAAGCAGAATGGCGACGCTTGCCAGCGGCATAAACTGCACCAAACGCCATTGCTATGAGCATTGCACTGTGATAGCCGTCTACATAGCTACCAAGTAAGCGACTGTGCAATACCTCTCGCAGACCACCTGAGGGGTCGGAGCGTGAGAGATATTTGCCATAGGCAAAACCACCGCTGTCCCACGTTCTGGCGACTTTGTGATAAGCCATTTTGCAGGCTTCATAAGGGGTGCTTATGTTTTCAAGGCGGGCTTTTATTTCCCGGATATTCGCCTGCTTTTTGGCGTCATATGTATCAAATGACATAGTGAAGTCAACGTCCTCGTCAACATGGGTCTTGTAGTCGCTGTTAAGGCTCATCATTATCCAGTGTGTAACAGGAAAACGATATCTGTCTACCATTTTTTCATCAGAGATACCCATAGTAAGACCGCCATAGTATGCCGCCTTTGACACGCCAATAAACAGCATAACAGCCGCAAGGCTCAGGATAGCTCCCCTTTTTACACCCATTTTCAGCACAAAAAATATCATCACTGAAATCAGAATTATTGCAATGCTTCCCTTGACAGTGTTTCCAAGTGCGATAAAAAGGCTTGCTATAAGAGCATAGACAACGCTTTTGGTTTTGCTTTTTTCTTTCACCGCAAGGGTCAGAAAATAAAGAGTACAGCTTACAAATATCATGCCTGCTGTGTCAGAATGAAAAAACGGTGTATACAGAAGCATAACAGGCATAAGTGCCGAAATAATGCCGCAAAAAAGCCTTTGGCTGTTAAGTTTAAAAATCCTCTCCCCTGTGAGAAAGGTCATTATTACGCTAAGTTGAATAAGAATTACGTTAAAGGTCTGCCCCGCATAGATGCTCACGCCGCCGGTGAAAAGCTTCCATAAGGCGAAAAAGGGTATCTGCAAATATATCATGCCCCATGCGTTAGGGTATTTTGCAGCATAAATACGGTAGCTTTCTTTGATGCTCCCAAGATCTTCACCCATGACAAAGCGTTTTGCGAACTCCCCTGTTATTTTGGGGTCAACCATTTCGTAATTGTAATGAAGATAACGCACAAACAATATCTGCAATGCAAGCAAAATCAGGCAGAAAAAAGCAAATATAAGCCTGACACGCTTTTTGGTAAACTTCTTTTCACAGCGTTTCAGAGCAATATACAACACTATCGCCGCCGCAAGGAAAAATGGTCCAAGACAAAGCATTCGTATGTTACTGCGTTTTATGTATGAGATAAACACAGTTGCAGTGCAACAGCAGCACACGATCATGCTTGTGACCGCAAAAAATCGGTCTGTTTTCTTCACAAACATTTTTAGCTCCTTATTAGGGTGTATCCTCATAATATTTTTTTACATGAGTTCGCCCTGTTTTTTTATTTTGTCCTATATTTCTACATTTGAATTATATCATCAACGGAAATAAGTTTCAATTATTGTAACAACTGAAATTGAAGGAACTTTTTAAAGTTTTTTTAGTGAAGAAAACAAAAAAATCGCCGCTCTGTTGCAAAAAACAAAGCAGCGAGTATTAGTATAAGACAATTATTTTGTGCCGAAGATCCTGTCACCTGCGTCGCCAAGACCGGGAACGATATAAGCGTCCTCGTTGAGCTTTTCATCAAGGTTGCCTACATAAATGTCGATATCAGGGTGAGCCGTTCTCAGAGCGTCAAGACCCTCAGGAGCAGCGATTATGCACATGAACTTGATGTTCTTGCAGCCCTTGTCTTTCAAAAAATCAACAGCCTGTATCGCAGATCCGCCTGTCGCAAGCATTGGGTCGCAGACAATAACAAGTCGCTCGTTTATTCTATCAGGAAGCTTGCAGTAATACTCGTGAGGCTCGTGTGTGACCTCGTCACGATAAAGACCGATATGTCCTACCTTTGCAGACGGAACGAGTGCAAGAAGTCCGCTTACCATGCCAAGACCTGCCCTCAGGATAGGCACGATAGCAAGCTTTTTGCCGCAGAGCATAGGGAGCTTTCTTGTGGTGATAGGTGTTTTCACCTCAACGTCCTCTGTTGGAAGATCTCTCATAGCCTCATAGCCCATGAGCATTGCGACCTCTTCCACAAGTATACGGAACTCTCTTGTTCCGGTCTTTTCGTCACGCATAAGCGTTATTTTGTGCTTTACAAGCGGGTGATTGATGATATTTACGTTTCCCATTTTCCGATTTCCTTTCACAATGATTTATAAATTCGCATTTTTTGTGTGCAGTAACGTGCGAACACTGTTCGCCTCTGCAATTTTGTTATAATTATTTCTTAGCTGCGTTGCCTTTTTTCTTTGAGAGCATAACGTTTGTAAGAATGCCAAGGATAAGTGCTGCCGCTACTTCTGTGAGTGTTATATCACCGAATGTGAGTGTCAAACCGCCGATACCTGCAATGAGGATAACGGACACAACAAAGAGATTTCTGTTATCGTCAAGGTTTGCGTCCTGTATCATTTTAAGACCTGAAACTGCGATAAAGCCGTAAAGAGCGATACAAACGCCACCCATTACGCAGGCAGGGATAGAATCAACGAACGCAACAAGCGGAGTGATGAATGAGAAGAGCATACAGCCTATTGCTGCCGCAAAGATAGTTACAACAGAAGCATTTCCCGTGATAGCAACGCAGGCAACGGACTCACCGTATGTTGTGTTCGGACAGCCACCGAACAGTGCGCCTGCGATAGAACCTACACCGTCGCCGAGAAGCGTTCTTGTAAGACCAGGCTCTTCAAGGAGGTCATGGTCGATAATAGAAGAAAGGTTTTTATGGTCAGCAACGTGCTCTGCAAAAACAACAAGTGCAACCGGCACATAGGCAACAAAGATAGTTGCAAAATATGTGAAGTCGAACTCCTTAAGACCTTTCAGACCTGAAACAAATGCAAAGTCAGGCAGGCTAACAAATGTTTTCAGTGAAACGCTGCCGTCTGTGAGCATATAGCTGCTGAAAATGCTGAAATCTACTATTTTAAGTGCGTCAATATCACATATATTGCCGATAACAGTGAAAATCGCTGCGGCTGCATAGCCTGCGAGGATACCGATTATAAAAGGTATAAGTCTGAGTGTTTTCTTGCCATATGTTGAACAAAGCATTACCACTGCAAGGGTGATAAGTCCGCAGATAAGAGCCACATATGACGAGCCAACAGGCACATTGGATACAGTTTCGATGATCTCAGGTGTGCCGCTGTCTGTGGAAACTGCATACTCTGTTACCTGCTTTGTAACATCGCCTTTGAGCAGGTCGCCAACAGCATTTCCTGCAAGGGAAAGTCCGATTATAGCAACGGTCGGTCCTATTACCACCGCAGGCATGAGTTTATTGAGCCAGCCTACTCCAACAAATTTTACTACTATTGCGATAACGACATATACAAGTCCTGCAAGCAGTGCGCCTATGATAAGACCAAGCATGCCAAGTTGCATTGAAACGCCGCCTGCAAAAGCCGCCGCCATTGAGCCTAAAAAAGCAAAGGACGAGCCAAGGAACACAGGGCTTTTTCTTTTTGTAAAAAAGATATAAACTATAGTTCCCACACCTGCACCAAACATTGCAGCCGCAGGTGTAAGACCGTTTCCGATAATAAGCGGCACAGCGATGGTCGCCGCAAGGATAGCCAGCATCTGCTGAAGTGCGAACACTACCAGTTGACCAGCCTTTGGCTTGTCTGAAACATCAAAAATAAGTTTCAAAATAACACCTCATTCATATTTATTCTTTTCCCATATAAAAGGAAAAATACTTCTTTGCGATACGTTTTGACACAAACCGCCTTTTTAATTTTAACTTATAACAATATTTTTGTCAATGAGCTAAATGCCGTATTTCAGCAGGATTTTTTGTGCGTAATTGCCCATTTTCTTTGACAAAAAAGCCATTTTGCGTTATAATAGCAATTGATATATTGTATTATGTGAGGTAATGACATGAAAAATTACAGATATGTTCTTTTTGACCTTGACGGCACGCTTACTGAGTCGGGCGAGGGCATAATAAATTCGGCTGTATACGCACTGAAAAAGTTCGGCATAGAGCCTGAGATGAGCACGATGACAAAGTTTCTCGGCCCGCCGCTGAAAGACTCTTTCAGGGATTTTTACGGCTTTGATGATGAAAAATGCGAGCAGGCTGTTAAATACTACCGTGAATATTACACCACCAAGGGCATTTTCGAGAACCGTGTTTATGACGGCATTGAGGAGTGTCTTAAAAAGCTGTCAGAGGCTGGGTTTCACCTTGCGGTGGCGACTTCTAAACCGCAGGTCTTTGCGGTGAAGATTTTGGAGCATTTTCACCTTGCACAGTATTTTGACTACATAGGCGGTGCGGAGCTTGACGGCTCTAGGAGCGTAAAGGCGGACGTTATCGTGCACACTTTGAAAAACTGCAGAGTTAATGACCGCTCACAGGTGATAATGGCAGGCGACAGGCATCATGACGTGCTTGGTGCAAAAGCTCTTGGTATAGATTGTATCGGTATGCTTTACGGCTACGGCACAAGAGAGGAGCTTTCTCAGGCAGGTGCGGTGTATATAGCCGAAGCGCCTCTGGAAGCCGCAAAATGGCTTCTGGGATAAATTTGACAGGTGTACAAAAGAGCGAAAACCTATTGCAAAAGTCAAATGTTTATGATATAATAAAATAAATTATTATGTGGCGGCATAAGAAATAAGCTTGTGATCCTGCCACGATCAAGAGGAGTTGTTTTCTGTGATAAAGTTTCGCAACCACATTGGAACTATAGGTATATCCACTGGATATCTCAGACAGCTTATCTCGGATACTGCCGAAAGCTGTTTCGGCGTGGCAGGACTTAACGCCTATGGTGCAAAACAGGGCGTTTCTGCAATGCTAAAGAAAGAGAACACCACAAAGGGCGTTATAATCCGTCAGGATGGGGACGAGCTTATCGTTGACCTGCACATCACTGTGAACTACGGCATAAATGTCGGAGCTATCGTTGACAGCATCATTCACAAGGTAAATTATGTTCTGACAGAGCAGGCAGGGGTCAACGTTAAATCTGTGAACGTTTACGTTGACGAAATGAAAGGCTGAACGTCCTAGGATATCTATAACAGTATAGGAGGAAAACTATAGTGATAAACGGAGGCTTGCTGCGTGACGCTGTCATAAGTGCCGCACACAGCATATCTAACAAGAAAAAATCAGTTGACGAGCTTAACGTGTTCCCAGTACCTGACGGAGATACAGGAACTAATATGTCAATGACTATAACAAATTCCGTAGCAGAGCTTGAAAATCTCAGCGATGATACAGACTGCTCAGTTGTGGCAAGCACAACAGCTTCTGCACTTCTTAGAGGCGCAAGAGGAAACTCAGGCGTTATACTTTCGCTTATTTTCAGAGGCTTTGCAAAAGGACTTGCAGGCAAGAAGGAAATGGGTGCAAATGAGCTTGTAGAGTCGCTGGAACAGGGCGTTTCAGGAGCATACAAGAGCGTAATGAAGCCTACAGAGGGAACTATCCTGACAGTTGCAAGAGAGTCTGCGGAGAAAGCAAGAGAAATGCTCCACTCCACAAACGATCCTATTATTATAATGGAAGAAGTTTGCAAACAGGCTGAACTTTCACTGAACGAAACACCAAAGCTTCTCCCTGCACTTGCCAAGGCAGGCGTTGTTGACGCAGGCGGCAAGGGACTTCTCATTATCTTTGAAGCAATGAGAGATGTATTCAAGGGCGGCGAAATAGTAAAGGCTGATGCTCCTGCACAGAAACAGCAGGTAACAGTCGACACATTTGCGGCTACTGTTGGTCAGTATGACTGTGAGATACACTTCACATACTGCACTGAAATGATAATCACAAAGAAAGCTGACGCTGACGATTCATCAAAGCTGAGAGCTTATCTTGAAACCATAGGTGACTGCGTTGTAGTTGTTGAGGACGATGAGATAATAAAGGTACACGTTCATACCAACGACCCTGGTAAGGCAATACAGAAGGGTCTTGAATTTGGCTACATCAATCTGCCAAAGATAGAAAATATGAAGCTCCAGCACAAGGCCAGACAGAAAGAAGCAAAACAGGAGTTCGTTCCTGCAAAGCCTGAAAAGCAGTACGGCTTTGTTGCAGTTGCGGCAGGAAACGGCATTGAGTCAATGTTCAGAGATATCGGTGTTGACTGCATCGTTAAGGGCGGACAGACTATGAACCCGTCCACTGAGGATATACTTGCGGCAATAATGTCATGCCCCGCTGAAACGGTTTTCGTTCTGCCAAACAACAAGAACATCATCATGGCGGCTGAGCAGGCTGTTAAGCTTGCAGACAGAAAGGTATGCGTGCTTCAGACAAGGACTATACCGCAGGGAATGTCAGCAATGCTGGCATTTGACCCTGACGCTGATTTCAATACGAACCGCATTGAGATGACCAATGCACTTGAAAGAGTTGCCACAGGTCAGGTAACATTTGCGGCAAGGGATTCTGACTATGAGGGCCACGCTATCAAGCAGGGCGAGATACTCTGCATTGAAAACGGCAAGCTGAGCTTTGTGGAAAAGGACGTTTCAAAGGCGGCTTACAAGCTCACAAAGAAGCTTGTTAAGGGTGACAGCTCATTCATCACTATTCTTTACGGCTCAGACGTTACAGACGAGGCGGCTGAGGCACTGCAAAAGCAGGTAGCTGCGAAGTTCTCAAATCTTGATGTAAACCTTATAAACGGCGGTCAGCCTGTTTACTACTACATCATTTCTGTAGAATAAGATAACAAGGCGGGCGGCATTGAGCTGTCCGCTTTTTTGTACAATGGAGAAATTTTTATGAGTGATATAACAAAGGTTCAGTGCAGAAAATGCCTGTTGGAGGATATGGACGAAAATGATTTTCTACGTGATATGCGTTCGCACATTGCGGCATATCCTGCGGACAAGAGGGTATCGGAGGACGAATATCATCGGCGTTTGACATTTTGCAAGGATTGCGAAAAGCTTGTGGACGGAATGTGCGTTTTATGCGGCTGTTATGTTGAGCTGAGGGCGTTGAAGATAGGTATGCGTTGTGCGGATATAGACAAGAAGTGGTAAAGGCATACTGTTCATTCAGGCAAGTTCCTTCCGCCGCAAAATCGCTACGCTCTTTGCGGGTTTTACTTTGTTTAATGGGATAGGAAAAAGCGGTGCAGAGATTTTTTCTCCGACACCGCTTTATTATTTCTTTTACTGTTGTGTGCTTTTTTACTTTTCTGCACCGCTTAGTCGGCTGTCGCCGAATGAGGCTCTGCCTCATACTCCGCAGGGGCTTTGCCCCTTGACCCCACAAGCCCTCTAGCGCCGGGCTTGAGCCTGCGTTTTATCTCTCGCTACGCTCGGTGTTGGGGGCACAACTTTGGTCGGCTATGCTCATTCCTCATTCCTCACTCCTCACTTATGACATTGCCTCTTCCATTTCCTTTACAAGCTCTCCGAACATTGCAAGTGCCTCATTGATAGGCTGAGTTGTTGCCATATCTACACCTGCACCCTTAAGCAATGAGATAGGGTCAGTTGAGCAGCCGCCTTTCAGGAAGCCTATATAGTCCTTTACCGCAGGTTTGCCATACTTCAATATCCTCTGTGAAAGTGCGATAGCCGCAGAATAGCCTGTTGCATACTGATAAACATAATAGTCATAATAGAAATGAGGTATCCTTGCCCACTCCAATTTTATCTCATCATCAAGCACTATTCCGTCACCGAAATAAAGCTTGTTTAGCTGGCCGTAAAGCTCGTTCAGCCCCTCGGCTGTCAGACTCTCCCCTGCCGCTACCATTTCATTTATTTTCAGCTCAAACTCTGCGAACATTGTCTGGCGGTAAAGTGTGGTACGGAACTGTTCAAGAAAGTAGTTTATAAGATACGCTCTCTGCTTTTTATCCTCGGTATTTTTCAGCAGATACTGCATGAGCAATGCCTCGTTGCAAGTTGAGGCTACCTCTGCCACGAAGATAACGTAATCTGAATATACCACAGGCTGATTTTTATTTGAAAGATACGAGTGTATAGCATGACCCATTTCATGTGCCAGCGTAAACATACAGTTAAGTGTATCCTTATGATTGAGCAGCACATAAGGGTGAACTCTTGCACCTGCGGAATATGCTCCGCTTGTTTTGCCCTCGTTCTCGTAAACGTCTATCCAGCGGTTCTCAAAGCCCTCTTTGAGTATCGCAAGGTAATCCTCTCCCATAGGTGCAAGTGCTTTCAGGACAGTTTCCTTAGCCTCCTCAAAGGTTATCTTCATATCTGCGTCAGGAACAACAGGAGTATAAAGGTCATAGAAATGCAGCTCATCAACGCCCAAAAGCTTTTTTCTCAGTGCAACATAATCATACATATAGTGCATATTGTCATGGACGGCTTCAATAAGGTTTTTGTACACTGAAACAGGTACTTCTGTTCCGTCCAAAGCGGCTTCAAGGCTTGAATCATATCTTCTTGCCTTTGCATAGAAGTTCACCGCTTTTATCTGTGCCGACAGTGTTGCCGCACAGGTGTTCTTGAACTTGTCAAATGTGCCGTACATAGACTCGAAAGCCGACTTTCTCAGTACTCTGTCCTCGCTCTGCACCAGTGGGATATAACTTCCGTGTGTGACCTGGTGAACCTTGCCGTCCTTATCCACAGCGTCAGGGAAACGCAGGTCTGCATCAGAAAACATAGAGTAGATATTCTCAGGGGACTGACCCATTTCACCAGTGAGGGCAAGTATCTTCTCCTCAGCCTCAGAGAGGATATGAGCCTTTTTACGACGTAGCTTATCCAGCGCACGCTTATAAAGCTTCAACTCAGGCTTATCCTCATAGAATTTCTGAAGCTTATCCTCCTCGATAGAAATGATCTCAGGTGTTTCAAAGCTTCCTGCTGAGTTTACTGCAACATAAGCGTTCATAAGCTGACCGAGAAAGCCCTGATACTTTGCATTTGCAGTGTCCTCGTCAGAACGTCTTTGAGCATAGTTGCCAAGGCTGTCGCAAAGAACAGATATCTCGTCTGAAAGCTGCATAAAATCATAAAGCGTGTCAGCACTCTCGCTAAGCCTGCCCTTGAATGCCGCTATCCTCTCAGGCATAGCCTTAAGCTTCTGCAAGTCCTCCGCCCACTTTTCGTCAGTGGCATAAATATCCTCCAGTGCCCATTTGAACTGTTCAGGCACTTCACTTCTCTTAGGTATTCTTTCCTCGCTCATTTTCATGACCTCGTTTCTATAATAATAGGTATAGGCTTGTCTTGTGTGGTATTGCCTATAATTAATTTGCGTAACGCTGGTTACATTATACTCCATTGACGTACTTTTGTCAAATTAGGGCAGGTGAACTGTAAAATAATACACGATACAAATAAAAATACGCCCAGCGGCATAAAGCTAGGTGCCAATCTCCTTTGCGAGCTTTATTGCCTGCTTTTTAAACTCTTCATCATATTGTTTTCCTGTTCCCATTGATGACACACTCCTTTGTTTTTATTATACTTTGATTGTTTTGTATGTGTCAAGTTTTATTATACAGGATCACAACTATGATGTAGGAGATTCAGGGCTGATATAATCACAGCATAAGGAAAAGGGCAATGTCCTTCGTGAGTGGAAGGCATTGCCCTTTTTTCCTTTAAAAAAAAATCAGTTCAATTGTTTTTGCAGCCATTGAAGACGATACAGATCATCAAATAAAGTGTCTGCTTTGTACTGCTCCCTAAAACTATAATTTCATCATACGATACCCAATACCGATATGTGTTTGTATCAGCGCCTGACTGCTGTCACTCAGCTTTTTTCGCAGGGTAGCCATAAATACACGCAGGGAGGCTTCGCTGTTATCCGCAGGAGTTCCCCATACACTTTGGATAATGTACTTATGTGTCAGCACCTTGCCGACATTCTTGGCAAGCAGGCAAAGCAGCTTGTATTCTATCGGTGTCAAGTGAATTTCTTCATCATCAAGGTGAACACAGCCTGAAACATAGTCTATCCGTAATCTGCCATTGACAAACTCCGTGACCGAGATGTTTTCGGACTTCATAAGCCGCCTTTGTATCACCCTGAGCCTTGCGAGAAGTTCATCAACAGAGAAAGGCTTTGTCAGGTAATCATCTGCACCTTTGTCAAGGGCTGTTATCTTGTCCCTTTCCTCGCTCCTTGCACTGACTATGATGGTAGGAACATCGCTCCAAGTGCGTATATGCTCTATCACCTCAACACCGTCAATATCAGGCAGTCCAAGGTCAAGTATGATAATATCAGGCTTATGCGAAGCGCTGAGCATGATCGCTTCATTGCCCCTGACAGCAGTAATAAAGCGATAGTCATTCATTTTAAGAGTAGTTGTAATAAGATTTCTGATAGGCTTGTCATCCTCCACCACCAGAACAAGATATTCATTCATTTAAATCGACCTCTCCTATTGGCAGAGTAAAGCTGACAACTGTACCGTTTGGTATGTTGTCGCTGACAGATATAGTACCGCCGTGTGAAGTAATAATTGACCTGCACAGTGCAAGCCCCAGCCCCAGACTTCTTCTGCTGTCTGAGGAACGGCTGCCGCCCGTATAGAACATATCAAATACTTTTTCTTTTTCTTCATCGGAGATACCAGTGCCGTGATCGGACACGGATATCACAACAGTATGCGCATTTTCTCGGCGCACACTGACGGTAACATCAGAATCCTCGCCACTGTACTTGACAGCATTATCCAGAAGATTGACTATGACCTGTACGATAAGGTTCGCATCTGCCATAACGGGGATTATCTCGTCATACATATCAACAATGATATTTCGCTTTGGGTGAGTGCGTTTGGTGTGTTTGACAGCCTCCTGAACAATGTCATCAAGTATCTCTACCGAGATACTGAGCTGCATTCTGCCGTCCTCAATTCGTGTAGCGTATAAAAGATTTTCCACCATTTCGATAAGCCACATTGATTCGGAATAAATATCCGTGTATATCTGCTGACGTGCTGATTCATCAAGCGTATCGCCGCCGGAAATGAGCGTACTGGCATTGCCTGATATGGAGGTCAGTGGTGTTCTGAGATCATGGGATATGGAACGGAGCATATCAGCTCTAAGCTGTTCATTCTGCGCCAGAAGTGCCGCCTCCTCCTTTTCACGGGCATTCTGCTCGGCGATCAGGATATTGCGTTTCAGCTTATTGGCAAGCGTTCCTGCAATGAACGCTGTAATAAACATCGTCACAAATGTGACAAGATAGCCTGCATCGTGAACTGAAAGAGAAAACTCAGGATAGGTGAAGAAGCAGTTGAAAAGCATTACTCCTACTAATGATGATATCAGGCAGAAATACATCTTCGATGTAAAAATGGATATCACAAGCACAGCAATAATATACAGCATGATAATGTCCGCATCGGCAAGTTGAAATGCTTTGAATGCGTATCCGGCAAGTGTTGCGGCTGTCAGCACCACAATACATATAGCGGAGTCTTTGAACACAGAAAATGCTTTAGAGCTTTTTATAGAATTAGCAGTCATAAGGATCACCCTTGTTATTATAACATATCACTTTTGTGTTCGTCAACATCAGCTTCTGACAGGTCGTGTCCACGTCTGCTCTTTTGTATCTCCTCGATGAATTCATCTACTTTTTTCATAATATAAAAGCCGTAGAGAAACATTGCTCCTACAGATAGTGCAAGCAGAACATCTCTCACACGATCATCTCCTAGATTCTGAAACACTTCTGGATATCCCGAACCTCACCTATGACAAATGCGATGTCATCAGTTTCAATTACAGTGTCCGGTGAAGGGATAAATACCTCTTCTCCTCGTTTGATTGTCAGAATATTGATCTTGAATTTCTTTCGTATATCGATCTGTGAAAGTGACTTTCCGAACCAGTCCTTCGGTACTTTCAGCTCGTAGATCGAGTAATTGTTATCCAGATGAATAAAGTCGAGTATGCTGTCTGATGCATATTTTGTAGCGATGCGAAGTGCCATCTGCTTCTCAGGATAGACAACCTCATCGGCTCCGTTTTTAAGCAGGAATTTCATTTGTACATCATTTGTCGCACGGGATATGACTTTCTTTGCCCCCAGCTCCTTGAGCAAAGACGTTGTTTCCAGAGAGGACTGAAACCGACTGCCGAGGGCAACGATACAAACATCATAGTTTCCTACACCAAGCGAACGGAGAAATTCCTCATTGGTGCTGTCACCGATCCTTGCGTTGGTCACATAAGGCAGGATATCGTTGATATGCTTCTCATTTTCATCTACTGCCATGACCTCACACCGAAGCTCCTCCATGCGTCTGGCAATATGACTGCCGAATTGACCTACTCCGATAATTAAAACTGTTTTCATATATAAGACTCCTTACCCTACAGATATTTTTTCAAGCGGTAAGCGTGAATTCTGACTGTCCGCCGACGGCAGAGCTGCATAAATGAGTGTCAGTCCGCCAACTCTCCCGAAAAACATAAGTATCATCAGTATCACACGGGATACAGCAGACAGACCGCTTGTAATGCCGAGTGACAGCCCTACAGTACCGATAGCTGAGCTTGTTTCAAACAGACAGGTCAGCAGCGGTAGATCTTCCACTCTGCTGATAATGACACCGCTTGTAAAGAACAATACAAGATACATAAACAAAACAGCGCCTGCACTGCGGACAGTTTCGTCTGATATTCTTCTTTTGAAGCACTGCACATCATTTCTGCGGCTAAACACTGTGATCGCAGAAAGGAACAGAACAGCAAAAGTCGCTGTTTTCATACCGCCTGCGGTGGAACCTGGAGAACCGCCTATAAGCATAAGAATGACCATAATGGCTGTACCTGATTCATCCATAGCAGCGAGATCAGTTGTGTTAAAGCCTGCGGTTCGTGTTGTGACAGACTGAAACAGTGAATGGATCGTCCGGTCATGGATAGTCCCATGGTCATATTCAAAAAAGAAGAAATACAGCGCAGGCAGAACGATCAAGAAAGCAGATGTCATCAGTACGACCTTGCTTTGCAGAGAGTAGCGCCTGATCCTGTGCTTGTGTGTTCCGATATCGCCCCAGACGAGAAAGCCGATGCCTCCCGTAATAATTAGCAGCATAATGATGATATTGAGATAGATGTTGCTGTGGTAAAAGGTCAGCGATGAGAACGGTTCTTTTATGCCGAACAGGTCAAAGCCTGCATTGCAAAAAGCCGATATGCTGTGAAACAAGGAATACCACAGTCCCTTAGCGATACCAAGATCATTGCAGAAAACGGGTGCAAGCAAAGCCGCACCGATCATCTCTATGATAAGTGATGTTTTAAGGATAAAGCCTGTCAGCTTCACAATACCGCCTACCTGCGGTGCGGAGATGGATTCCTGCATCGTACTGCGCTGCCACAGACCGATTTTCCGCCCTGATGCTCTAATGATCGCAAGCCCGACGGTGATAACGCCCATACCTCCGATCTGAATTAGCATCAGAATGACCGCCTGCCCGAACAGAGACCAGTATGTAGCAGTATCCTTTACAACAAGCCCAGTCACACAGGTAGCTGAAACGGCCGTGAACATTGCATCAGGGAATGAAGTCACACACCGCTGCCTTGATGAGATCGGCAGCATCAGAAGCAGCGTACCCACCAGAATTAGGCAAAAGAAACTGATAATGATGACCCGAAATGAAGTCATATGAGTTCTGTTTTTTACTCTATTTTTATGTAACATCGTACACCTCTCGTTAAAATTATAGCTTTATTATATCACATGAGCGGTTAAAGTGCTGTTAAGATTACGGTTACGGCGTTAAGATTTCGTTAAGGCACAATATTGATGTGTGCTGCTTGCCCGTAGTCTATTGGAGCACCTGCAAACCGTTCCACACAAGTCCATATCATCATTATGGCGCACGCCACAATGACAGCATACCCTTTTGAAACTGAATAACTCACAAAGGCCTGCGATTTGCTCACACAAGCACTTCTCAGGTCTTTTCTTTTCAGACGGTTAGTTTTCCGCTCCGCAGGCTCGGACGGCTCTGAAGGGCGTTTCAGTTCGTCTGAGAGCACTGTCAAGCCGAGGTCATCGCCAATGCTCTTGGTGGTGAAGCAGAGACAGAAGAGAATGAGGACACTAATAAAAAAAACAGGCTCTTGATACAAGAACCCGTTTTCATGGTGCCGGTGACCGGGGTCGAACCGGTACGGTATCGCTACCATCGGATTTTGAGTCCGACACGTCTGCCAATTCCATCACACCGGCACATAACACTATGATTATAGCACACTTTTTTCATTTTGTCAAGCAAACTGCAAGTAAATTCTGCATTTACTCCTTTGTATATTTTCAACATAAAACATATTTGACGACTCTTGACTTTTGGAGAATTTTATGATATAATTAAAAACAAGGCAGTAAAGAAATTATTTTCTCCGTCATCGGCAATTACGGAACTGCTGCCGCAAAATAATCGGGAGGGATCTATCGTGAATATAAATGAAATGACAGTGCTTATATGCGACGATTCTATGTTCGCTCGCAAAAAGCTCGGTATGTCTATTTCTGGATTTGGAGTAAAAGCCGTTTATGAAGCAGCCGACGGTGAGGAGGCTGTTAGCAAATATAAGGAGTTCAAGCCTGACGTGGTTTTCATGGATATCATCATGCCAAAGGTAACAGGTATTGAAGCCCTCAAACAGATAATAGCAGAAGACCCTGACGCTAAGGTGATAATGGCTTCTTCTGTTGGTACTCAGAGCCATTTGAAAGACGCTCTTAAGTCGGGAGCTGTGGACTTTTTGCAGAAACCTATAGCTGATAATGACGCTCTTAAAGTCCTTGAGAACGTTGCAAAGGGGGTACTGTAAATGTTTGCGCAGTTTTTTGGAGGCTACCTCTTTAACCATAAGCTTTGTACCGCTGAGGATCTTACTCAGGCTTTCGAGGCTAAAAAGCATACAAGACTTCGCCTTGGCGTTCTCGCTATAAACGCTGGTCTTATGACAGCCGAGCAGGTGGAGCACGTCAATATCACTCAGCAGAGTGTCGATAAACGTTTTGGCGACCTTGCCGTGGAGCTTGGCTATGTTACCGCTGACGACGTTGAAAAGCTTCTCGCTCAGCAGCCTACAGATTACCTGCTCCTGGGTCAGACTCTTGTTAATAACGGTGCTCTTACCAATGCTGAGTTTGAAAAGGCACTTAAAGACTATAAGGCTGAAAATCAGATAACCGACGATATTTCAGACAATCAAACAGAAACTCTACATAACCTTATCAATGAGTTCTATCATTTTGACAATGATGAAAATGCTCGTATCTGTACGGATTATGTTACTTTGCTTTTCAAAAATCTTATCAGATTTATCGGTGACGATTTCACTCCTATGGAAGCGTCAGTTATAAAGAATTTTGCAGCAGAACATATCGTTATCCAAAAAATAAATGGAAAATATAACGCTGAGGCTTGCATTGCCACAGATTCAAAGACATATATGGCTTTCGCTGAGAGGTTTGCCAAAGAGAGCTTCACGGAGGTCGATGACTTTGTAAACGCTACAGCAGGCGAATTTCTTAACGTAAACGACGGTCTGTTTGTTGTAAATGAGTCAAACGAGCATGGCGTTGAGCTTACACTCACACCGCAGGAATTTTTGGAAAATGGTGAGCTTGCCCTGTCAGGCACTGCATTCTGTATCCCGGTGAACTATCCGTTCGGCAAGCTGAATTTCATCATTGCCACCTGATATAATTTTACAAGCACATAATATCCGCCGCTGTCCAGCTTTGTTCAGCGGCGTTGATGTTCTTTGCCTTTTTTTATAACTTTTTTTCAAAAACACTTGAAATTTCATTGGAAGTATGTTATAATAGTAAGGTAACAAAAGTTAGATTGATATGATTCAGTTATTGTTCCTCATCAATCCGAGATATAGGTGTGCGGGTCCTGTGCAATGAAACGCTGTGAACCATGTCAGGCGGGGAACCGAGCAGCATTAAGCGGTTTGTTTCGTGTGTCACAGTTCCGCCCGCACGCCCATATGTCGGATTGATTTTTTTATTTTCTTGATTGGAGTGAGAGTTTTGTATCAGGCATTGTACAGAAAATGGCGTCCAATGTCATTTGACGATGTTGTTTCACAACCGCATATTACAACTACTCTCAAAAATCAGATAAAAAGCGGCAAGACCGCTCATGCCTATCTTTTCACAGGCTCGAGAGGTACGGGAAAGACCACCTGCGCAAGAATTTTTGCAAAGGCTATCAATTGCCTTGACCCACATGACGGTGAGCCATGCCTTGAATGTGAGATATGCAAAGACGCTGACAACGGCACTCTTTCCGATATTATCGAGATTGACGCTGCTTCAAATTCTAAAGTAGACGATATCAGAGAACTGCGTGAAGGCGTTGTCTATACTCCTGAAAGATGTAAATATAAGGTATATATCATAGACGAGGTGCATATGCTTTCCGCCGGCGCATTCAACGCCCTGCTGAAAACTATGGAAGAACCTCCTCCGCATGTCAAGTTTATTCTTGCCACTACGGAGATACATAAAGTTCCTGCAACTATCGTGTCGAGATGCCAGCATTTCGACTTTCACAGGATAAGAAACGAGGATATTGTTTCAAGGCTTATGTATATTGCTTCTCAGGAGGGCTTTACCCTCCACGAAGATGCCGCAGGCATGATAGCAAGGCTTTCTGACGGTGGTATGCGTGACGCACTTTCTCTTTTAGACCAGTGCGTTGCCTATGAAAACGACATCACCCTTGACGTTGTGTCCTCAGCTTCCGGCATTGCAGGACGTGATTATCTTTTTGATATTCTCGAAAAGATAGCCGAAAAGGACGCCGCAGGCGCACTCAGGGTCGTTGACAAGCTTTATGATATGTCAAAAGATCTGAAAGTCTTGGCAGGTGAACTGCTCGCTCAGATGAGAAATGTCATGATAATCAAAACTATCGACAACAACAAGGATCTTATAACTTGTCTGCCTGACGAGTATGAAAGACTTAAAGCCCTTGCAGAACGCATGAAGCTTGACGAGATACTCGGGGATATAAATACTTTGCAGGAGTGCAGCGAGCGTTTTGCAAAAAGCACATCAAAGCGTATCGAGCTTGAAATGTGTATCATAAAGCTGTGCGGAGCTGCTCAAAAAGCAGGTGCAACTGTGCCGGCTGCATCAGGCAATGCTGAGATCACAGTGCTTCTTAATAGAATAACTCAGCTTGAGAATGCACTAAAAAATGGTGCCGTTTTGCAGACTCAACCGCAGATCACCACTCCAGCTCAGCAGGAACAAGCTCCCCCACCAAAGCCTTTTGACCCGGATTTCAAGAAAATGAAAGCAAGCGACTTCAAGCTTGTGCAGACTTGGGACAACATTGTGGAGCAGGTCAAGCAGACAAATCCTGCCATAGGCTGTTTCTTAGTCAATTCAAAGGCTTATATGTGTCAGAATGTGTTGCTTATGATAGTACACAATGACTTTTATCTCAAAAAGTTCAAAGCAAGCGGCGATGCTACGGTGCTTAATGAGATACTGAAAAATAATTTCGGACAAAACTTCACTATCAAAGTCAAATCAGCCAAAAATGTCGCACCTGAGGATACGGAAAATCCTATAAATCAGTTGCTTGACAAAGCGAAAAAACTTGATATTGAAGTTGATATAAAAAAATAATTTTGAATATAAGGAGTTTTTAAAATGAAAGCAAGACTTCCACAGGGAATGGGCAAGGGCCCTTCCAATAACATGAATCAGATGCTCAAGCAGGCTCAGAAAATGCAGGACGAGATCACAGCTCTTCAGGCAGACCTTGAGCAGAGAGAGTTCACAGGTACAGCAGGCGGCGGAGTTGTTGAGGTAACTATCAACGGCAAGAGAAACGTCCTTAAGCTTGATATCAAGCCTGAGGTAGTTGATCCAGAGGACGTTGAAACACTTCAGGACCTCGTTATGGCAGCTTTCAATCAGGCTGTTGCTAACCTCGATGAAGTAAGCGACACTGAGATGCAGAAACTCACAGGCGGAGTATCATTCCCAGGTCTGTTTTAATGGCTGAGTCAAACGCACTGCCTTTGGTACTTCTGGCAGAGCAATTTGCAAAGCTCCCTGGTATAGGCATGAAGTCCGCACAGCGCCTTGCCTACTATGTTATGTCCATGACAGACGAGGACGCATCGGCTTTTGCAGCGGCTATCACTAATGCCCACAAAAGCGTTCATCTTTGCAGTGTTTGCCAGAACTTTACTGACAAGCCAAAGTGTCCTATCTGTGCCGACCCAAGACGTGACCACACAACGGTCTGCGTAGTAGAAGACCCAAAGGATATAGCAGCTTTCGAGCGTACTAAGGAGTACAAAGGCGTTTACCATGTTTTGCATGGACTTCTCTCCCCTATGGACGACATTTCCCCTGACAAGCTTAAAATAAAAGAACTGCTTGCGAGGATAGAGCCTGAGAATGTTAAAGAAGTCATTATGGCTACCAATCCTACAGTTAATGGCGAAGCTACGGCAATTTACATTTCAAGGCTGCTGAAACCCCTTGGTGTAAAGGTCACACGTTTGGCGTTCGGTCTACCCGTTGGCGGAGTGCTTGAATATGCTGATGAAGTGACGCTTTACAAGGCTTTGGAAAATCGAAATGAAATATAAGGAAAACCTCCCCGAACTATTCGGAGAGGTTTTTTTTACGTCTAAGATTTTTGAAAAATTCCGTCAGTGTATCTGCACAACGCTCTTGCAGTATACCGCCTGTGCAAAGAGGTTTGTGATTATAAGGTAGCTCAAAAAGATTTACCACCGACCCGCAAGAACCAGCCTTTTTGTCATACGCACCAAAAACCACACGCTCAATTCGAGAATTTATTATCGCACCCGTACACATAGGACAAGGCTCGAGAGTAACAAAAAGCTCACAACCCATAAGCCGCCAACCCCCAAGATTGCGACTCGCTTCCTCAATAGCCACAAGTTCGGCATGAGTCAAAGGGGAACGTCCATACTCACGACGATTGAATCCCCTGCCGATTATTTCACCGCTGGAACGCTTCACAACTATCGCACCCACAGGTACTTCCCCCTGCTCTGCGGCAATTTCCGCAAGCTCCAACGCTTTTTTCATGTAAAGCTCATCTCTCGTCATATTATCCTCGCACACACAAACATAGTCACAAGAATTGCAGCTATCCACACTGCGATCGAGTTTGTTGCAATGAAAGATTTAACTCGCTTTGACATCGTCATAAAAGAATTATCATTTTCAATGTTGAATGTCCAGTCACCAAAGCTTGTAAGCTTCGAGTACATCACAAGTGATACACCAACGATCACTGTACAGATTATGACTTCTGCTATTTTGGCATAAGGAAGATCATAGAGAACAATGTAACTTAATACAAAATTCGTGATGTGGGCGCAAATACTCATTGAAATTGCAGTAAAAACCGAGCCTGTTCGTATAGTAAAAAGTCCAAGAACCGCAGTACAGCATACAACAAAAGGCAGATATGTAATATCATAGTAGCATAAACCGTTCACAACAGCAGTGATCATAATAGCGAAAGTGTCTCCAAATTGACGAAAAGTCTGCAAAAAAAACCCTCGAAATACTATCTCTTGCATTATAGGAACAATGATTGCAAAGAAAGCAAAAGAAACAAGAGCAACAACAGGATCTTCAGAGAATACAAAAATAGAATATATCCCGTCTAAATGCACAGTTGAAAACAGCAGACTAAGGATATATTGTCCAACTCTACCCACAACGATTATGACCATCATAATTACCACAGCAGTTCCACGCATTTTTTCGTAGCCCTTTGAATTTGCAAAAACGACTTTATTAGGGATCTTAGTAACGATCTTAAAAATAAGACCAGGCACAACAAACTTTGCGGCAAACAACAGACCTAAAATAAAAGTCATTCCAACACCATATCTGCCATATCCGCCATCTGTTTGAGAAAAATACACAAATGTACCAGTTGTATCCGGCGCGTATTTATTCACTATAAAATAGTTAAGAAAATCAATAGCAAGCATTACCACAAGACAAATGCCCAACAAACTACAGCATTTTAGCATAGAGATCCTCTCAGCTACCTCTGCCTTATGAGGCACAAAACCCTCGCCATCAATGTATGAGTGTTCTCTTGTATCATGTATAAACTGGAATCCAAAAGAATTCTGAGGATTTGAACGCCACTTTGCAAACGACTTCTTATAATCATCACTCTGATTTTGATAAGTGGTATCCTGGGCAACGTCAATCATATAATCTTTAGTATTTATATCGTTCAAATTCTCACCCCCGATATATTAATTATAGCATATCGCCGTACTTTTTTAAAGCATGCAAACATCATTTAACTTATTATTCATAATATTTTAAGACAAAAAAAGACCGGATACATTTTGTACCCGATCTTTATATAGCGAACTAAAAATTAGTCTCTAACAGCTGTAACGACGCCAGAACCTACTGTTCTACCACCCTCACGGATAGCGAAACGAAGTCCCTCTTCGATAGCGATTGGAGTGATAAGCTCAACATCCATCTCTACGTTATCGCCAGGCATGCACATTTCCTTGTCAGCAGGAAGTGTGATAACGCCTGTAACGTCAGTTGTTCTGAAATAGAACTGTGGTCTGTAGTTGTTGAAGAATGGAGTATGACGGCCGCCCTCTTCCTTCTTCAGAACGTAAACCTGACCTGAGAACTTTGTATATGGGTGAATGGAACCTGGCTTACAAAGAACCTGGCCTCTCTGAATGTCAGATCTCTGGATACCACGGAGAAGTGCACCGATGTTGTCGCCTGCCTCAGCGTAGTCAAGGATCTTTCTAAACATCTCGATACCTGTTACAACAGTCTTTGGTCTCTCAGTTGAAAGTCCGAGGATCTCAACTTCGTCACCAGTCTTGAGCTGACCTCTTTCAACTCTACCAGTAGCAACTGTACCACGGCCTGTGATTGTGAATACGTCCTCAACAGGCATCAGGAATGGGAGATCAGACTTTCTGTCTGGTGTTGGGATGAATGTGTCAACAGCGTCCATAAGGTCAAGGATTGGCTTGTAAGCTGGATCTGAAAGATCGTCTGGAGCTTCAAGAGCTGCAAGAGCTGAACCCTTGATGATTGGAGTCTCGTCGCCAGGGAAATCGTACTTGTCGAGGAGCTCTCTGATATCCATCTCAACGAGATCGAGAAGCTCTTCATCGTCAACCTGGTCAGCCTTGTTCATGAAAACAACGATAGCTGGAACGCCTACCTGTCTAGCAAGGAGAAGGTGCTCTCTTGTCTGAGCCATAGGACCATCAGAAGCAGCAACTACGAGGATAGCGCCGTCCATCTGAGCAGCACCAGTGATCATGTTCTTTACATAGTCAGCGTGGCCTGGGCAGTCAACGTGAGCATAGTGACGGTTCTTTGTCTCATACTCAACGTGAGCTGTGTTGATTGTAATTCCTCTCTCTCTCTCCTCTGGAGCTGAGTCGATGTTGTTGTAATCCTTCTTCTCAGCAAGACCTTCAAGAGCAAGAGTCTTTGTGATAGCAGCAGTAAGAGTTGTCTTACCGTGGTCAACGTGACCGATTGTACCAATGTTAACGTGTGGTTTGGTTCTTTCGAAATGTGCCTTTGCCATAGGAATTTTCCTCCTTAAAATTTAATAGTTTCCGATTTAACATACCGTAGTATAATTATATCAAATAAAATGCAAATTTGCAATAGAAAAAGCAGAAAATTTTCCGCAAATTTATTAGTCCTTGTTTCTTGAAGCCATGATCTTCTCAGAGATAGACTTTGGTACCTGAATGTAGCTGTCAGGCTCCATTGTGTACTGTCCACGGCCCTGTGTCTTAGAACGCAGGTCATTTGAGTAACCAAACATTTCAGACAGTGGAACGAGAGCGTCTACCTGAACAGCACCAGTTCTCTGCTCCTGACCGAGGATCTGTCCACGACGGGAGTTGAGGTCGCCTATAACTGTTCCGAGATAATCATCAGGAGCGATAACGCAAACCTTCATGATAGGCTCAAGAATGATTGGTGAAGCCTTTCTCATAGCCTCCTTGAACGCCATAGAACCGGCGATCTTAAATGCCATTTCAGAAGAGTCGACTTCGTGATAAGATCCATCGTACAGCTCAACCTTAACGTCAACTACCTGGAAGCCAGCGAGAACACCATTCTCCATAGCACCCCTGATACCTGCATCAACTGCTGGAATGTATTCCTTAGGAATAGCACCGCCGACAACCTTGTTGATGAACTCATAGCCCTTACCGGACTCGTTTGGCTCAACGTTGATCTTAACGTGACCGTACTGACCCTTACCACCTGACTGCTTAGCGTACTTGTAATCAACGCTTGCAGGAGCAGTGATTGTTTCCTTATATGAAACCTGAGGAGCACCGACATTAGCCTCTACCTTGAACTCACGGAGAAGTCTGTCTACGATGATCTCAAGGTGCAGCTCGCCCATTCCGGCGATAATTGTCTGACCTGTTTCCTCAGAAGTATAAGTTCTGAATGTTGGGTCCTCTTCAGCAAGCTTTGCAAGAGCGATACCCATCTTTTCCTGACCTGCCTTAGTCTTAGGCTCGATAGCGAGCTGAATAACAGGCTCAGGGAATTCCATTGACTCAAGAAGTACAGGGTGCTCTTCATCACAAAGAGTGTCACCTGTTGTTGTGTTCTTCAGACCGATAGCGGCACCGATATCACCAGCGTAGATAGTATCGATATCCTTTCTAGCGTTAGAGTGCATCTGAACGATTCTTCCGATTCTCTCGTCCTTGTCCTTAGTGGAGTTATAAACTGTAGAACCGGCTGTCAGAACACCTGAATAAACTCTGAAGTAGCAGAGCTTACCAACGAATGGGTCTGTAGCGATCTTGAATGCGAGAGCAGCGAATGGCTGATCGTCGCCTGAAATTCTCTCAACTTCCTCACCTGTATTTACGTCAGTACCCTTGATGTGTGGTACGTCGATAGGTGAAGGCATATAATCTACAATAGCGTCAAGAAGCTTCTGAACGCCCTTGTTTCTGTATGAAGTTCCGCAGGTAACAGGTACCATTGTGTTAGCGATAGTACTCTTTCTGATTACCTTCTTCATCTCGTCGATAGTGATCTCTTCGTCTGCGAAATACTTCTCAGCGAGATCGTCATCAACTTCTGCAAGATGCTCGATAAGGTCAGCGTGATACTGTTCAGCCTTTTCCTTGAGGTCCTCAGGGATCTCTTCCTGACGGATATCCTTTCCAAGGTCATCATAGTATACATAAGCCTTCATTTCAAGCAGATCGACGATACCCTTGAAGTCGTCCTCAGCACCGATAGGGAGCTGGATAGGAACGGCATTACAATGAAGTCTTTCATGGAGCATATTCAAAACGTTGTAGAAGTCTGCACCCATGATATCCATCTTGTTGACATATACCATTCTTGGTACCTGATAGTTATCAGCCTGTCTCCAAACTGTTTCAGTCTGAGGCTCAACACCACCCTTAGCACAAAGAACTGTTACAGAACCGTCGAGTACACGAAGTGAACGCTCAACCTCAACTGTAAAGTCAACGTGGCCTGGAGTATCTATAATGTTGAGTCTGTGACCCTTCCAGTAGCAAGTAGTAGCAGCAGAAGTAATTGTGATACCTCTCTCCTTCTCCTGTGCCATCCAGTCCATTGTAGATGCACCGTCGTGTGTTTCACCGATCTTATAGTTTACACCGGTATAAAACAGGATACGCTCTGTAGTAGTAGTCTTGCCGGCGTCAATGTGTGCCATGATACCGATATTACGGTAATCCTGCAATTTACATTCTCTTGCCATATATATCCTCCTTTATACCTCTTACCATCTGTAATGAGCGAAAGCCTTGTTAGCTTCAGCCATCTTATGAGTTTCGTCACGCTTCTTGCATGAGCCGCCAACGCCGTTAAGAGCGTCAAGGATCTCAGCTGCGAGTCTCTCTCTCATTGTGTCCTCGTTTCTCTCACGAGAATACTTTGTTATCCATCTCAGACCAAGTGTCTGTCTTCTGTCAGGACGAACCTCCATTGGTACCTGGTAAGTCGCACCGCCTACACGGCGAGCCTTGACCTCCAGCTCAGGCATGATGTTATCCATAGCCTCCTGGAATACTTCAAGAGCAGGTCTGCCTGTCTTTTCTTCGACAATTTCAAATGCTCCGTAAACGATCTTCTGGGCAACACCCTTCTTACCGTCAAGCATGATGTTGTTTACAAGACGTGTAACAAGCTTAGAATTGTATACTGGATCCTGAAGCACGTCTCTCTTTGTAACTCTACCTCTTCTTGGCACTTTAATTCCCTCCTTCACAAATAATGAATTCACAGGTACTCGCTCTGTAACCACGGCACACAGCCGTTTTACAGCCCCGTCAGTTCCTTGTAGAGTCAACTAATATATATTAATCACTCCACATAAACTGTGGTCTTCGCAATATGCGACAATGAGTTATTACCTTGTTACTAAAATGAGCTTTTCAGTTTTTGATTACTTGGCTGCTCCTGCCTTTGGCTTCTTAGCGCCATACTTGGATCTCGCCTGCATTCTCTTAGCAACGCCCTGAGCGTCGAGAGTGCCTCTGATGATGTGATATCTTACACCAGGGAGGTCCTTAACACGTCCGCCTCTGATAAGAACAACGGAGTGCTCCTGAAGATTGTGTCCGATACCAGGGATATAAGCTGTAACTTCGTTTCCGTTTGTGAGCTTAACTCTGGCAACCTTTCTCATAGCTGAGTTTGGCTTTTTAGGTGTAGCAGTTCTTACTACTGTGCAAACGCCACGCTTCTGTGGGCAGCTCTGATCGATAACTACCTTCTTCTTTGAGTTGAAACCCTTCTGAAGAGCAGGAGCTGTAGACTTGTCTGCAAGGACATTTCTTCCTTTTCTTACTAACTGGTTAAAGGTTGGCATATTTTCTCTCCTTTCATAGATTTGATACTATACGCTGATATACAATACATCAGCATACCTTGATATTATACACTATTCTCCGTCTCTTGTCAAGCACTTTTTCTTGACTTTTTTAACTTTTTGAAAATTTCAGTTAAATTTTCTGTCAAAAGCTATAAAAAGCACAGGGCAGCGGCTTTTCACGCCCTGCCCTGCAAATATATTCCCTCATTCCGTCTTGCTGTCTGTATCTAAAATTTCTCCTTTATCCGCCACTTCGACCTCTGTCTCGCTGAATCTATGATAAGTTATAACACAATCGCTGTCGTCAGTCTTGTCCGAATAGGTTATATCGTTTTGTACTTCGTTGATATAAAGTTTCAGATCATCACTAAAATAGGTGTTTGCACCCGTTGCAAATTTAATTGCAACGAGCCATTCATTTTCATCAAAGAAGTAATTTCTGTTGTTCTTTACCGTCGCACTTTCGGAACCGTACCATTCATTATTAGTATCGTCCTGCTCCACAATATCCTTATAATTGGAAGTTATACTGAAATATCTTCCGTCCACCTTGATAATTATGCCTTCCTTTGACCCTCCTGCTGTGGAAACGTTTATGGCTTTACCCTTTTGAATTGGTGTTATTATCAGCGGATAGATAATATCCCTTTCGTAATTGTCAGCATCATAATTGATATGCTTAACAGAATTTACCAGCGTATCAATTTTAAATCCCCAGTCCTTTTCAACAGGATTTAGCACAATGCTGAAGTCGTCAGCTTGCAGTATCATATCTTCGTATATATGCTGTACACTATCAAGAATGAGCTTATCAAGCTTTTCCTTGCCTGTATCCTTTGAACTGTCGATATCATAAGCATAGGCTATTGATGATCTAAGTGAATAATAGAAGTCTGTTCCAAAGCTGTCGCCACCGACCGTTTCGCCAAGACCTGTTGCGATCTCATCCGAGTTCCAATTACTCAGATTATCGCAGTTTGTGCCGACTGCGATTTTTTCGCCCACTTTCAGTTCGTCCGCATAAACAAACTTCCCTGTGGTAACATCTTTCGCTCTGAAATCAAGTTTAAACGCAGCGTAATAGTGGTATTTCAGGTATTCATATTCATTCACAGTAACATAGTCGATCAATCCGCCCTTTTCAGAGGTGTATTTCTCAACATATATCTTATCGACAAAAAGATATCCCGTTCCGTCCGAGCCGCAGCCGGCATACGTTCCGACCGCCGTTATCTCTTTGTCTTTAACGACCTGCTTAAGCGCATTTTGTGCCTGTTCTAAATCAGCCGTAAGCTCAGTGCTGTCAAGGCTTTCCGAACTGTCTATACTTGGCTGCTGCATACCGACATTGATCTTATGCTCATCACCGCTGCGATAAAGGGTCAGCGCACCGCCCACCACCAGAAGCAAAGCCGCAAGCACCGCACCTGCAAGCTGAAAGCCTGTAAGTTTTGTTTTATTTTTCTCTGTAGGCTTGTCATACATAAGCACACTCTCCTTCCAATCCGAAGGAGTTTTTATACAGTAAAAAGCATTTATCTTTTTCATTTGCTGCCCCTTTCTGTGATATCCTCATTGCAAACTATACCTTCAGTCAATGTTATGCTGAAAGTCCAGCCCCAACATAATAGTTTTTACCTCTTTTGTAGGGGAGCGGCTCAATTTCTGTTTCACAGAAATGCGACGTCCCTATGCCCTAGGTTTTTATTGACATTCATATAGTTCACAACATTATCATATCCTTCAGCTGTTCTCTTCCACGTTTCAAATGCGTTTTTATGGTATTTTCCTTTATCTTAGTAAGCTCGGCTATCTCCTGCACTGACAGCTCCTCAAAGTAATAAAGATAAATACTATCCCGATATTTCGGGGGAAGTCTGAAAATAAGGTCAAGTATCTCTATGTCGCTGCCGTCCTTTGAGAAAGATGTTATGCTGTTCAGATCGACTGTGTTTTTCCTCAAACGATACCGCAAAACACTCCGGCATTCGTTGAGAGCCACTCTGATGAGCCACGCTTTCGGGTTTGGCAGACTGCCTTTTTTCATCTGCTTGAAAAGCTTGAAGAACACGTTCTGATAGCAGTCCTCAGCGTCGGAAAAATTTCCCGTGTGCACCACGCAAAGCCTTGTTACCATATCCGAATACTCCTCTACAAGTTGGCGGTATTCGCTTTCGGTCATATTCTTCATGCTTTCACTTCCCTTCATATACTAAAACGCCGTGGCAGGCAAAAAGGTTTCATACAAAATAAAAAAATCAGCCCGCATGAATGAACCATGCAGGCTGATATAAAAGTCATTAGTACAACGGTGTTTCTGCGGTGTTATGGTTAGCCGCACTCTCATTCTTGACCACCTGAACGTTGTTGTAAACGTCCATACCGGTGCCGGCAGGAATGAGCTTACCGATAATAACATTTTCCTTAAGACCCATGAGCTTATCGGTCTTGCCTCTGATAGCTGCGTCTGTAAGAGCCTTAGTTGTCTCCTGGAATGAAGCAGCCGACAGGAATGAATCCGAGTAGCTTGAAGCCTTTGTGATACCCTGAAGAACAGGAACAGTTGTGATAAGTCTTGCGTTCTCGTCGCCAGCGTCGATCTGAGCCTGTATCTCCTCGTTGAGTCTTGCGACCTCTCCTCTGTCGATAAGTGAACCAGGGAGCAGATAGCTTGAACCGGAGTCGTCGATCTTGACCTTTCTCATCATCTGACGAACGATAACTTCGATGTGCTTATCGTTGATATCAACACCCTGCAGACGGTAAACCTTCTGAACTTCGGTGATGATATAGTTCTGAACAGCCTTAGGACCATTAACTGCAAGGATATCAGCTGGGTTGATAGAACCCTCTGTGAGCGGCTCACCGGCTGTAACAGCCTGTCCCTCACGAACTCTTATCTTGTAGCCGTATGGAATAGCATAAGACTCCTGCTCAGGATTTTCAGTGTCCTCGCTTGTAACAGTGATCTGCTTGGTCTTCTTGACCTCCTCGATCCTAACTACGCCGTCGATCCTTGTGATGATAGCAGCACCCTTTGGACGTCTGCTCTCAAACAGTTCCTCGACTCTAGGAAGACCCTGTGTGATATCTTCCGCAGAAGCGATACCACCTGTGTGGAAGGTTCTCATTGTAAGCTGTGTACCAGGCTCACCGATAGACTGAGCGGAGATTACGCCGACAGCCTCACCGACCTGTACGATATTGCCGTTTGCAAGGTTAGCGCCGTAGCACTTAGCGCAAACGCCATGCTTAGCCTGACACTGAAGAACTGATCTGATAGAGATAGAATCCTTGCCCTCAGCTTCAAGTGCAGCAACTATTCTTTCAGCGTCATGAACGTTTATGAGCTTGTTTCTTGAGCATATCATCTCGCCTGTCTTAGGATCCTTGAGGTCCTCAACAAGGTATCTGCCCACAAGTCTCTCGCTGAGAGGCTCAATCATTTCGTTTCCGTTCTTTATGTCGAATATCTCGATACCAACGTGAGTACCGCAATCCTCCTGACGAATGATAACGTCCTGAGAAACGTCAACAAGACGTCTTGTAAGGTAACCTGAGTCAGCAGTACGAAGAGCTGTATCGGCAAGTCCCTTTCTCGCACCTCTGGAAGAAATGAAGTATTCCAGAATGTTAAGACCTTCACGGTAGTTAGCTCTGATAGGCATCTCAATTGTTGAACCTGATGTGTTGGCGATAAGTCCACGCATACCTGCCAGCTGTCTGATCTGGTTGATAGAACCACGGGCACCTGAGTCAGCCATCATGTTGATAGGGTTATATGGGTCAAGGTTAGCTTTCAGAGCCTCTGTAACTTCGTCTGTAGCGTTGTTCCAGATCTCAATGAACTTCTTTGACTTCTCTTCTCTTGAAATATAACCTCTCTTATACTGCTTGTCTATCTTGTCAACAAGTCCGTCAGCCTTAGCAAGGATATCCTTCTTAGCCTCAGGGATAGAAGCGTCGCATACCGCAACTGTGATAGCAGACTTTGTAGAATACTTATAACCAAGGCTCTTGATGTTGTCGAGAACTTCGGAAGTAGTAGTCGTACCGTGCTTCTGTATACATTTATCAATGATATCAGAAAGCTGCTTCTTCTTTACAAGGAAGCTTATCTCAAGATCGAACTGCTTTTCTGAATTTGTTCTGTCAACAAAGCCAAGGTTCTGAGGAATGATAGAGTTGAAGATAAGTCTTCCGACTGTAGCGTCTATCACCTTTGATACCTGCTTGTCGCCTATCTGCTTGGTTATTCTTACCTTGATAGCAGCATGAAGTGAAACGATGTGCTGATCGTAAGCCATAAGAGCCTCGTTCACATCTCTGAACACCTTGCCCTCGCCAGGCTCGCCGTCCTTCTTCAGTGTCAGGTAGTAAGAACCAAGTATCATATCCTGTGTAGGAACTGCAACAGGACGTCCGTCTGAAGGCTTCAACAGGTTGTTGGCAGCCAGCATAAGGAATCTTGCCTCAGCCTGAGCCTCTGCCGAGATCGGCAGGTGAACAGCCATCTGGTCGCCGTCGAAGTCAGCGTTGAACGCTGTACAAACCAGTGGGTGAAGCTTGATAGCTCTGCCCTCTACAAGGATAGGCTCGAATGCCTGAATACCAAGTCTGTGAAGTGTAGGCGCACGGTTGAGCATTACAGGGTGACCCTGAATAACGTTTTCAAGTGCGTCCCAAACCTCAGGCTCAGCTCTGTCTACCTTTTTCCTTGCAGACTTGATGTTGATAGTAGGATTGGTGTCAACAAGTCTTTTCATAACGAAAGGCTTGAACAGCTCAAGAGCCATTTCCTTTGGCAGACCGCACTGATACATCTTAAGCTCAGGGCCTACGACGATAACAGAACGTCCTGAATAGTCAACACGCTTACCAAGAAGGTTCTGTCTGAAACGTCCCTGCTTACCTTTGAGCATATCTGAAAGTGACTTGTATGCTCTGTTGTTAGGACCTGTAACAGGTCTGCCGTGTCTGCCGTTGTCGATAAGTGCGTCAACAGCTTCCTGAAGCATTCTCTTTTCGTTTCTAACGATGATGTCAGGTGCTTCAAGCTCCAGCATTTTCTTAAGACGGTTATTTCTGTTGATAACACGTCTGTAAAGGTCATTAAGGTCGCTGGTTGCGTATCTTCCGCCGTCCAGCAGTACCATAGGTCTGATATCAGGTGGTATAACAGGTATAGCCTCCAGTATCATCCATTCAGGTCTGTTGCCTGATGTTCTGAAAGCCTCAACGATCTCCAGTCTTTTCAGAAGCTTGATACGCTTCTGACCCGCAGGAAGATCCTTCAGCTCAGTTTTAAGCTCTTCTGAAAGCTTCTCGAGGTCGATCTCTTCAAGAAGCTCCTTGATAGCCTCAGCGCCCATGCCGGCTCTGAACTCGTCCTCGTCATACTTTTCCTGCATTTCGCTATAATCCTTTTCAGTAAGGAGCTGACCCTTGATAAGCTCAGTGTTACCTGGATCTATAACGATGTATTTTGTGAAGTAAAGAACTTCTTCAAGTCTTTTCTGTGATATTTCAAGCATCTGTCCTATTCTTGACGGAGTTCCCTTGAAATACCAAATGTGAGAAACAGGTGCAGCAAGCTCGATGTGACCCATTCTCTCTCTACGAACCTTGGCTCTTGTTACCTCAACGCCGCAACGCTCGCAGACTTTGCCTTTAAAGCGAATTTTCTTATATTTACCGCAGTGACACTCCCAGTCCTTTGAAGGTCCGAATATCTTTTCGCAGAACAATCCGTCCTTTTCCGGCTTCTGAGTACGATAGTTTATTGTTTCAGGTCTGGTAACAACGCCGTAAGACCACTCACGGATCTTCTGAGGCGAAGCAAGACCGATCTTGATTGATGCAAACTCATTGAATTCCAACAGCAGTACCCTCTTCCTGTTTAGTTTGAAGCACGGCAACAGCCGACTTCTATATGAAACGGTCGCAGGGGCGGAGCCTTCCGCCCTTTGACCTCAGCTTATTTAGTTACTGTGCAAAATTATTCACCGTCATTAAGGAACAGATCAGACTCGTCGGAAGCTGCGCTGCCCTCCAGTTCGGAAGTGCCGTTCTCGTCTTCAGCCATGAAGCCCTCGTCGAGATCGCCCTCGTCAACGCCGAAATCGATATGATCTTCGATAGCAGGCTGTGGAACAAGCTCCTCGTCCTCGTCAAACGACTGTTTAAGATCTATTTCCTCGTTATTGATGTTGAGTACCTTGAGATCCAGACCAAGTGACTGAAGCTCCTTAACAAGTACCTTGAACGCCTCAGGAACACCAGGCTTAGGAACATTCTGTCCCTTAACGATAGCCTCGTATGTCTTGACTCTTCCCACAGTATCGTCAGACTTAACTGTAAGGATCTCCTGAAGTGTGTAAGCAGCACCGTAAGCTTCGAGCGCCCAAACTTCCATTTCTCCGAATCTCTGACCACCGAACTGAGCCTTACCGCCGAGTGGCTGCTGTGTTACCAGTGAGTAAGGACCAACTGAACGTGCGTGTATCTTATCGTCTACGAGGTGGTGGAGTTTCAGGTAGTACATATAACCGACTGTAACTCTGTTATCGAACTTCTCGCCTGTTCTTCCGTCATATACAGTGAACTTGCCGTCCTCGCTCATGCTCAGAGCGTTAGGGTTGATGACCTCGTCCATTGTGTGGAGAGTGAATTCATCGTCCTTATGCTCCAGATAATTCTGCTGAGCCATTTTGAAGCATTCTCTGATGTCTGCCTCGTGAGCGCCGTCGAATACAGGGGTCATTATCTTCCAGCCAAGAGCCTTTGCCGCCATACCAAGATGAACCTCAAGCACCTGACCGATGTTCATACGAGAAGGTACGCCCAATGGGTTAAGACAGATATCAAGCGGAGTACCGTCCTCAAGGAATGGCATATCCTCCTGTGGGAGTATTCTTGAAACGACACCCTTGTTACCGTGACGACCTGCCATCTTATCGCCCACAGAGATCTTTCTCTTCTGTGCGATGTAGCATCTGACGAGCATATTTACTCCAGGAGAAAGCTCATCGCAGTTCTCTCTTGTGAATATCTTAACATCAATGATAGTACCGGCCTCGCCGTGAGGTACCTTAAGAGAATTATCTCTAACTTCTCTAGCCTTTTCGCCGAAGATAGCTCTCAGAAGTCTTTCCTCTGCTGTCAGCTCAGTTTCACCCTTAGGTGTTACCTTACCAACAAGTATATCTCCTGAGCGAACCTCTGCGCCTATTCTGATGATACCGTTCTCGTCCAGATCCTTAAGAGCGTCCTCACCAACGTTAGGGATATCTCTTGTGATCTCCTCAGGTCCGAGCTTTGTATCTCTGGCTTCTGTCTCATACTCTTCAATATGGATAGAAGTGTACTTATCCTGCTTTACAAGGTTTTCGTTCAGAAGAACGGCGTCCTCGTAGTTGTAACCTTCCCAAGTCATGAAGCCGATAAGAGCGTTCTTACCAAGTGAAAGCTCGCCGTTTGAGGTAGCAGGGCCGTCACCGATTATCTGATTAGCTTCAATTCTCTCGCCCTTGTTTACGATAGGTCTCTGGTTTGTGCAAGTACCTGCGTTTGAACGCTTGAACTTAGTCAGCTCATAAGTTCTGAGCATACCGCTGTCCTCACGGATAACGATCTTGTCAGCGTCAACGCTCTCAACAACACCTGCGTTCTTAGAAACAACAGCAACGCCTGAATCAAGACAAGCCTTGTATTCCATACCGGTACCAACGATAGGAGACTCAGTCTTGAGCAGCGGAACAGCCTGTCTCTGCATGTTTGAACCCATGAGCGCACGGTTAGCGTCATCGTTCTCAAGGAACGGGATACAAGCAGTAGCCACAGAAACTACCATTTTAGGCGAAACGTCCATGAAGTCGATCTTCTCTCTCTCGATCTCGAGGATCTGATCTCTGTATCTGCCGTTTACCTTAGGTCTGGCAAACTTGTTGTCCTCAGTAAGAGGCTCGTTTGCCTGAGCGACCATGTAGTTATCTTCAACGTCAGCCGTCATATAAACAACTTCGTCAGTTACAACGCCTGTTTCCTTGTCAACACGTCTGTAAGGAGCTTCGATAAAGCCGTACTCGTTTATCCTTGCGAAAGAAGCAAGATAAGAGATAAGTCCGATGTTAGGACCTTCAGGCGTCTCGATAGGACACATTCTGCCGTAGTGAGTATAGTGAACGTCACGGACCTCAAATCCGGCACGGTCTCTTGAAAGACCGCCAGGGCCGAGGGCTGAAAGTCTTCTCTTATGAGTAAGCTCAGCCAGAGGGTTGTTCTGATCCATGAACTGTGACAGTGGAGAAGAACCGAAGAACTCTCTGATAGCCGCAGTGATAGGTCTTATATTGATAAGAGCTGTAGGAGTAACGACCTCAGTGCCCTGTGACTGAATGTTCATTCTCTCACGGATAACTCTTTCCATTCTTGTGAAACCGATCCTGAACTGGTTCTGAAGAAGCTCGCCTACTGAACGGATTCTTCTGTTGCCAAGATGGTCGATATCGTCAACAGTACCAACGCCCTCGCAAAGGTTGAGGAAGTAAGAAACCGTAGCGATAATATCATCGATAGTGATGTGCTTTGGAACGAGGTCGTCAGCCTTAAGTCTGATGTTCTCCTTAAGCTCTTCCTCATTCTCAGAATCTTCAAGAACTTCCTTGAGAGCCTTGAAAGATACCTTTTCGTTGATGCCAAGCTCAGTGCAGTCAAAATCAACATAAGCGTTGATGTCTACCATGCCGTTGCCTATGATCTTAACTTCGCACTCTTCAAGCTTTGTAACAGCCTCTCCTGTTGCGGAAGTAAGATGCTCCTTGACCTCAACGTCAACGTAAGCCTCCATAACACCTGCGGTCTCGATCTCCATAGCCTTATCAAAGCTGATAAGATCTCCGGCCTCAGCCATTACCTCGCCTGTCATAGGATTTACAACAGGTCTTGAAAGTCTGTGGCCTGAAAGTCTTGAACCAACGCCAAGCTTCTTGTTGTACTTATATCTTCCGAATCTTGAAAGATCGTATCTCTTAGCGTCAAAGAACAGGTTGTTCAGGTGAGTAACAGCAGAATCTACTGTAGGAGGCTCGCCCGGACGGAGCTTCTTATAAACTTCAAGAAGAGCTTCCTCTCTGTTAGCAGTCTGATCCTTCTGCATGATAGTCTGAGTAAGTCTTTCATCAGGACCGAAAACTTCCTCGATCTCCTCGTTAGTACCAATACCCAGCGATCTCAGGAAAGTAGTAAGAGGGATCTTTCTGTTTTTATCTATTCTGACATAAACCACATCGTTAGAATCCATTTCATATTCAAGCCAAGCGCCTCTGTTAGGGATAACAGTTGTCTTGAACAGATCCTTACCGGTCTTGTCCTTATCAAAAGCGTAATAAACACCTGGTGAACGCACCAACTGAGAAACGATAACACGCTCTGCACCATTGATAACAAAAGTTCCGCTGTCGGTCATTTTAGGGAAGTCACCCATAAATACCTCGGACTCCTTGATCTCGCCGGTCTCGGTATTGTTAAGTCTTGCAGTAACTCTCAGTGGCACTGCATAAGTTACATCTCTCGCCTTGCACTCTGCAACAGAATACTTAGCCTCTTCGTCGAAATGGTATCCAACAAAAGTCAGCTCCAGCGTACCATTATAATCAGTAATAGCTGAAACATCTCTGAAGACCTCCTTCAGACCTTCATCGAGGAACCACTGATAAGAGTTCTTCTGCACTTCAATAAGGTTAGGCATCTCCAGAACCTCATTGATCTTGGCAAAGCTCTTTCTCGTGTTCTTACCAAGTTTTACGTCCTTGACATTCACCATAGGCTCAATCACTCCTTAATTTATTTGGAAAATACATTTATATAATACTATATAACAATCGTATTCGCCAGTGGTTTTGGCGGTGTTTTCCCTGATTTTCTGCGCTCAAAAACGCATGAAATAGGTGGAAAACTCCATTATGATACAGTATACTATTATATAATATTAGCAAGCCCTTGTCAAGCATTTTAGCTTACACATCTCGCCGATTTTCCTATTTTCTCCGATTTGAACAAAAATCGCACAATTCGACGCAGAAACTTCTACTATTACCAATGTGTTATCAAATCGTAAATTTTTCGTTTACCCATCTGCTTTTATCACCCTCCGCCTCATTACCTCCGCCCTAACCTACCCTTTATTTCATCACTATCTGCACCAACTTGTCTGCCATTACATAATAATTCCGATTCACTTGTCATATCCAACAAAAAATCACTTAACAAATTGTGCAAACAAATGATTTATATTTTAATTTGGCAACATTTCTGCAATTGTTGCATTTTTTATGCAACAAAAGTGGTGATTTTCGGGGATAAGTAGAAAGCGTTTTGATACTTGCGGGCACGTACAAGCCCTGCGACTTAGTGAAACCGAGGTGCGTTTCTGGAACAGGCTGTAGAGTACTTGTGTCAAAGCGTGGGTGTGCATTGCGGTATTTTGTGTATACGCAACCAAGGGCATAATACCCAATGTCGCACCCCGAACACAACTTGAAAATTGAATATAGATTGGACAAAATTACGGCAACAAATCTGTAGGGGCGACCTCTGGTCGCCTGACAAGCCTTGCGTTATCCGTACAACATACGTCAACAATGTGTGTTATCCCCAACAACATTTATGTTTTCACAAACCATGTAGGGGACGGCGCCCCCGACGTCCCGCCCCTCCGACATTTCGTCTGCAATCTCATTTGTGTTATCCACATAATGTTTTCTACATGAGCTCTTGATAATTCAAACCTCGCTCCTTCGAGCGGGCTGTCGAGGGCGCCAGCCCCTACAATTTTTATTGATAGATTATTCCTCCGCAAAATCGCTCCGCTCTTTGCGTATATACGTTTTGCTATGGGCTAGAAAAGCGGTGCAGATTTAATTCTCCGATATCACTTTCATCTGATATCCTATTTCTATCTGCTTTTGATACTACAATCTGCACCTTGTCGGCTTGCGCCGAATGAGGCTCTGCCTCAAACTCCGCTAGGGGCTTTGCCCCTAGACCCCACAAGCCCTCTAGCGCCGGGCTTGAGCGTGCGCTTTATCTCTCGCTTCGCTCGGTGCTTGGGGGCAGCTTTGCTCATTCCTCATTCCTCATTCCTCACTCCTCATTCCTCACTCCTCACTTCTCACTTAAACTTCGACCCTCACTCAAAAAAACTTCCCCTTGATTATTCCCCCAAAAAGTGCTATACTATTGATAAGTAAAATTGTACGAAATCCTAACCCCAAGGAGGTAAATTTCTATGAATTGTACTCATTTCAAAAGCTACTATCCGTCCTCTGACGGACTTCATAAGATCGCGTATTACGTTCGTTTCCCTATCGGCACAGTAAGAGGTGTCGTTCAGATATCCCACGGTATGTGCGAATATTTCAGACGTTATGACGACCTCGCTGAGTTCCTCACAGGCTTAGGCTTCGCTGTCTGCGGAAACGACCACCTCGGTCATGGCGATAGCGTAAACGACAGCTCCGAGCTTGGCTACTTCTCCCCTGAACATGGCTGGGAAAACGCTGTCGAGGATATGTATACTCTCACAAAAATGATGAAACACAACTACCCTGACAAGCCGTATTTTCTTCTCGGCCACAGCATGGGAAGCTTCCTTGCAAGAGCTTTTGTCACCAAGCATGGCAGAAACCTCACAGCGGCTATCTTCTGTGGAACGAGCGGCGGCATGGAGGGTATCCCTGCTTTGCTCACCCTTGTTGACAGCCTCAAAATACTCCATGGTGATAAATATAGGAGCAACGCTGTAAATAAGCTTGCTTTCGGTGCTTATACAAGAAAAATTACCGATAAGGTCAGCGAATATGATTGGATATCCCGTGACCCTGAAATAGTTTCCACCTACGAAAAAGACCCTAAATGCAACTTTATTTTCACCCTAAACGGCTTTGAAAATCTTGCAAAGCTTTTGTGGTATGTTTCAAATGAAAAGTGGTTCTCCACCTATCCGAAAACTTTGCCTACCTATCTTATAGCAGGCAGTGCCGACCCTGTGGGAAACTACGGAAAAGGCGTACTAAGCGTGTTCAACAGGCTGTCCCTCAACGGCTGTGACGTTGAGATGAAGATATACGAAAATGCACGTCACGAGCTTGTGAATGAAACCAACCGCCGTGAGGTGTATAATGATATTGCAGATTTTCTGCTCGATATCATAAGCTCTGAAATGTGTCCAGATTAAGCTGTAAGGGAGAGAAGTCAACGTGTTTGCTGTAATAAACAGTGTAGGTCTGCTGGGGCTTAACGCCTTTGCGGTCAAGGTGGAGATAGAAGCTTCAAAGGGTCTGCCCTCTTTCGATATCGTGGGGCTTGCAGACGCATCTGTAAAAGAAAGCCGTGAACGTGTGCGTTCTGCACTGCGTTCAAGCGAGATAACATTACCTCTGAGAAAAATAATCATAAATCTTGCACCTGCCGATGTGAGAAAAACAGGCTCGGTCTATGACTTAGCCGTGGCAGTTGCACTCTTGCGAATGGCTGACCTTGTTGATGACAGTATGCTTTCCACCTCCGCTTTTATCGGTGAGCTTTCTCTCAGCGGAGAAGTAAGACCTGTTCAGGGCGTTTTGCCTATGACCATAATGGCGCAGAAAATGGGACTTTCTGAGATATATGTTCCTGCCGACAATGTTCGTGAGGCGTCTGTTGTGGAGGGTATAAAAGCCTATGGCGTAAGGTCTTTGAGGGAGCTTGTTTTTCACTTTGAGAAAAAGGCGGCAATAGTTCCTGCGGCACATTATAAGCCCACCGCTGAAAGTTATTTTGGAAGTCTTGATTTTGCCGACGTAAAAGGACAATCAGCGGCAAAAAAAGCATTGGAGGTCGCAGCGGCAGGCGGTCACAACGTTCTTATGATAGGTTCGCCTGGCTCAGGAAAATCAATGCTTGCAAAACGTATGCCGTCGATACTTCCTGCCATGACCTTTGAGGAGTCTATAGAAACCACAAATATCCATTCTGTGGCAGGACTTTTGGACAGCAACAGTCCTCTTATCACCGCCAGACCTTTCCGTTCACCGCATCATACAGTTTCACCGGCAGGACTTTCAGGCGGCGGCTCTGTGCCAAAGCCCGGTGAGATATCCCTTGCACATAACGGCTTGCTTTTTCTTGACGAGCTTGCAGAGTTTTCACGCCCTGCCCTTGAGATCTTACGTCAGCCTTTGGAGGACAGGCAGGTGACCATATCCAGAGTGTCAGGGTCTATAACATATCCGTGTTCGTTCATGCTTATCGCCGCCATGAATCCTTGTCCATGCGGATATTTTGGTCACCCAACAAGAAAGTGCATATGCTCTCCGAAACAAGTTTCAAGCTATCTTTCCAAAGTCAGCGGACCACTGCTCGACCGTTTTGACATTCATTTGGAGGTCGCACCTGTTGAGTTTGCAGATCTTTCTTCCACGGCCAAAGAGGAGTCCTCAGCGTCCATAAGAGAGCGTGTCCAAAAAGCCCGTGACATACAAAACGAGCGTTTCAAAGGCACTAGCATAACCTGCAACGCACGAATAACCTCTGATATTCTTCACGAGGTCTGCCCTGTGACAGATGAGGCTTCAAAGCTTTTGGAGAACGTTTTTGACAGGCTGGGACTTTCAGCAAGAGCCTATGACCGCATACTTAAAGTCGCACGAACTGTTGCGGATATGGACGGTGCAAAGGTCATAGACAAAAAGCATATCGCAATGGCTGTTCAGTATCGAAGCCTTGACAGAAAATATTGGAATGGGTGATATGTGCGTCACATAAAAGCTGACAGGAAACGGGCGAACAGTGTTCGCCCCTACTATGGTGTATTCAAATACATATGATAATTGCAGACGGTTTTTATGCCGTCTGTTTTTTTGTGCAAAAAAGTACGGGAACGCCCGAAACGTTCCCGTACTATCCTTATCACAATTCTATAATTATCCCTTAAAAATTCTATTCCAAAAAAATCAATCTGCCACTGCGTTCTTTGCAATAACGTCTGCAACAAGATTTGCAGGAAGCGGCTCGTAACGTGCTTTTTCAAATGTGAATACGCCCTGACCCTGCGTCATTTGTCTCAGAAGCAGTGTGAAGTCTGCCATTTCAGCCATTGGAACTTCCGCAACTATCTCTGTCATGCCCTTCTTTTCCGCAGGATTCATGCCAAGAACTCTGCCTCTTCTCTTATTAAGCTCGCTCATCATGTCGCCAGTGTTATCGTCAGGTACGAAAACGCTCAAAGAGCCGATCGGTTCGAGGAGAACAGGCTCTGCCTGACGCATACCCTCTTTGTATGCGATAGAAGCTGCCATTTTGAATGCCATTTCTGAGCTGTCAACAGGGTGATATGAGCCGTCCACAAGGATAGCTTTCAGACCTACTACAGGGAAACCTGCGAGAACACCTTTCTTTACGCTTTCCTGCAAGCCCTTTTCTACGGCTGGGAAGAAGTTCTTTGGAACTGCTCCGCCAAACACCTTTTCTTCAAATACAAGGTCGTCAGATACGCATGGCTCAAATTCTATCCAAACGTCACCATACTGACCGTGACCGCCTGACTGCTTCTTATGTCTGCCCTGCACCTTGACTTTCTTTCTGATAGTTTCACGATAGGAGATCTTAGGCACGGAGGTTTCTACTTCAACGCCGAATGTTCCTGCAAGTCTGCCCACAACAGAATCAAGGTGAAGTCCGCCCAAGGTGCTGAGTATCATTTCGTTTGTTGACGGGTCGAGCTTGTAATCTATAGTAAGGTCTTCTTCCATAAGTCTTGTCATTGCGGCGGATATCTTGCTTTCATCGCCCTGCTTTTTAGCTCTTACTGCCATTTTGTAGCACGGCTTAGGGAAGGTCATAGGTGCAAACTTAACAACTCTCGTGGAGTCACAGATAGTATCGTTGGTGTTCACGTTCATCTTCATTGCAACAACGATATCTCCACAGCCTGCTTCGGCAACGTCTATCTGCTTTTTGCCCTGAAGCGTAACAAGCTTTCCGACCTTTTCGGTGCTTCCTGTGGTAGCGTTCACAACCTCCTTGTTAGGTGTAAGCTTTCCTGAAAATACCTTTATATATGACATCTTGCCAACAAATGGGTCAGCAACTGTCTTGAATACAAATGCGCTCATAGGGTCGCTTTCAACGCAAGCGACCTCAACAGCTTCGCCGTCTGCTGTTTCGCCTATCATAGCGTCCTTTTCTGACGGAGGAGGGAGCAGTAGGTCTATCTCCTTAAGGAGCATATCAACACCTGAGAGGTCTGTGGAAGAAACGCAGGTAACAGGAGTTATAATGCCTGAGTTCATGCCGCTATGTATTCCGTCGATAAGCTCTTTCTGTGTGAATGCTTCGCCTGAGAAGAACTTTTCAAAAAGCGCCTCGTCAGTTTCTGCAACGGCTTCGGACACGGCTTCGATAAGTCCGTCGATACGATAACCCATTTTCTCTGATACATCAGCTGTAGGCATATCAGTTTCAACTGCCTTGCCGTCTTCATACTTATATGCTTTCATCTCAATGAGATTTACATAAGAAACTATCTTTCTGTCTGCGATAACAGGCACAACAACAGGGCAAACTGTAGGTCCGAACTCTGCTTTGAGCTGAGTAAGAACGTTATTGAAGTTTGCGTTATCGTCATCAAGCTTTGTTACAACGAACATTGTAGGCTTGCCCATTTCCTTTGCAAGGTCATAAGCCTTGTGAGTACCTACACGAACGCCTGATTTACCTGATACAGTAATGAGTACGCAACCGCTTGCGGCAATGCCCTCAACAGCTTCGCCCTCGTAATCGAACATACCGGGAGTATCAAGAAGATTTACCTTGAACTCGCCAGTTTCCAAAGAAGAAAGAGATGTGTAAACAGAACATTTTCTCTTTATCTCATCAGGGGTATAATCAGAAACAGTGTTTCCGTCAGTTATCTTGCCGAGCCTGTCAGTAGCTCCGCTTTTATATAGCAGTGCCTCAGTCAGAGAGGTCTTTCCAGAACCTGCCTGACCTGCAATAGCAATATTTTTTATTTTTGTGCTGTCGTATTTTTTCAAGTTGATCGCTCCAATCTATGCCGTTGGACGGCTTAATGTGATATGCAGTATAATTATATGTATCATTTATACAAAATATATCAACCGCATAAGATAATTATATACTATTTTCACATAAATAGCAAGAGTGGAAAGAAAAAATTCTTTCGTGAATGTGAACAAAGTTTAGACTTGTTATAAAGCAGATTGCACAAGGGCGGTAGAAGTGAGGAGTGAGGAATTAGGAATTAGCATAGCAGACCAAAGAAAATTACAAGCATAAAGCAAAATAAAGCACCGGGCGAAGCGAACAAGCGGTAGAAACTATCCCGAATATCTGTAGGGTGCGGTTATCAGAGATGTGTAAATGCAAAAAAGCCCTCCGAGCAGATCGGAGAGCTTTTGGTTATTTTACCCTTATAATAGGCTGAAGCTGTATCCCATCAAGAGCCGACTGAATAGTTTCGGGTATGAGTCCAAACTCAGCCACTATGGAGTTTGGCTTCTTTTCGCAGTTGTCCTGCGCATATGGTACGAAATAGTAGTTTCTCAGATTTTGCAGATAACCTATGTTTTTAGCACACCCTGCCAGTGCGTCATTTGTCGATATGGCGATGACCACGGGACGAGCATTTCTCAGGTGACTTTTTACCGCCATGGTGGCTGGAGTGTCCGTCAAGCCAAGAGCAAGCTTTGCTGCCGTGTTTGAGGTGCAGGGTGCTACTACCATGATATCACACATCTTTTTCGGTCCGATCGGCTCGGCTTCTTCTATGGTGCGTATGACCTTGCGGCCTGCTATGGTTTCAAGGCGTTTGATGTTTTCTTCCGCTGTGCCAAAACGTGTAGATATAGATGCGGCGTTGAAAGACATTATTGGCACAAGCTTTGCGCCCTGCTGAACAAGCCGTTCTGCGGCGGCAAATGCCTTTTCAAAGGTGCAGAAGGAGCCGGTCATGCAAAAGCCTATTCGTATGCCGTCAAGTGACATTCTTTGTTCCCCTTTCATTCAAAATGTCCGTGACTGTTCGGGCGATTATCTCTCCTGCAGTCATAGGTGCGGCTTTGGCTGGAAGTCCCAATGCCCATACCACACGCCTGTTCAGCTTTGCGGCAGTTTCATGATCTACTCCGCCAGGTCGGGAGGCAAGGTCTATGATAAGAGAGTTTTTATCCATTACGCCCAAAAGCTTTTCATCAAGTATCATGGCAGGGACGGTGTTTATTATTATAGTATACCCCGAAATATTGTCCGCAAGAGCTGTGATAAGCTCTGCCTTATAGCCTGCGCCCTCGGCTTCTGCAAGCGCAGAAAGCTTTCTTGCGGATATAGTCACATCTGCGCCGACAGCCCGAAAAAGCTTAGCGCAGGCTTTCGCTACTCTACCATAGCCAATAACTAGAACGGTGGAACCGTTCACGGTGACAGCAAGCTCCTGCATGGCTATTTGCAAAGTGCCCTCCGCCGTGGGGATACAATTTCTTATAACAAGCTCCTCTCGCTTATAGTAATCCTTAACATCGAAGCCGAGAGAGGAGAAATATTCTATTTGATCACGGCGGAGCAGACCGCCTGCCACGAGTGCATTTTTCTTTAAATGCGTTGAAACGTCACTGCATGATACCTTTACATTACGGCTAGAAGAGATATCCAGCCCGTCAGCTTTCATGAGAGGAAGTACGAGAACGTCCGCCTTTTCGGTGAGCTGATCGAGATGAGCGAGTGGGATAGTGTCCTCGCCTTTATCGTCCATGCCGTAAGTATAGACCCTGCCGATTTTAGTGAGAGTCTGAGCTGTATATGTTTGTCTTGCGTCACCGCCGACGCAGAGGAAAACTGTTTTTTTCATATGGATACCTCCTGTGGGACTATGCCTGATAGAGTTATATATAATTATATGTATCGGTGGGCTAAATGTTACCGGAAAAACAAAACGCCCTATCCCTGCAAAGCAAGAATTGCGGCGCTTTGATATGATATCATATTTCTATCTTGATAAACTTCGGCTCGTGCTTTTTGAAATAGGTCAGATACTTAAAGCCTGCCGCCTGCGCCATTTCTACGCCTGCGGAAATGTCTCTGCCGATATCTGCGGTGCAGTGGGCGTCTGAGCCTATGGTCAATATCTCGCCGCCGAGTTCCTTATAGAGCTTTACATAGCCAAGGTCCGGGAGGGGCTTGCCGTATTTTTGCCTTAATCCCGACACATTTATCTCTATGCCCTTGCCTTTTTGGATAAGTGTACAAAAAATTTCTCTTATTATCTCATCATAGGGGGCGAGGTCTATTTGTATACCGCAGTCGCCCTGGATATATCGCAGAGGATAGGTTAGGTGTCCTAAAACGTCTAACTTGCCCCATTTGCACATTTCAAGCATTTCTTTGAAATAGTCGTCAAGGAGAGCATAAGTTTGCGACAAGTCCATATTTTTGTACTCTATCCAATAGAAATCGTCCTTGCCTTTATTCTGATGATGTGAGCCGATGATAAAATCAAGGCGTTTGTCTGAGGCTATCTCTTCGGCAAATTCTATATCCTGCAAAGGCTGACCAAGCTCTATTCCGCAGAGAAAATTTAAACCCTCCAGATGCTGTGAAGCTTCATACTGGGCGACTATGCTTGCGGGGGCGTACTCACCCGAGCCGTACATCATGCCGTCTTTCAGGGCTTCAGGATCACCGTAATGGTCGGCTTTATAGTGGAAATTGCAATCGCAATGGTCAGTTATGGCAAATGCCGCCAAGCCAAGCTCTTTGGCTTTTGCTAAAGACTGTTCTACAGTTCCCTCACCATCGGGGGAAAAGCCTGTGTGGGTGTGCATATCTATAAGAGTTTTCATAGGTTCTCCTATCTGTACAGAAATTTGTACTTATATAGAATCGTAAAGCTTTTCAAGCTGTTTTGCCGCTTCTGCCGCACGTCTTACAAAGCTGTCAGGTGCAGCATTTCGGTACATGGGGGACTTTGACATATAAAGCTCTAATGACAATGGTGGCTGGTGGTGGAGGTTTTTGAGCTTTCTGAGAAATTTCTCAAAGTTCAGGTTGCCGTCAAACGGTATTATGTGGCCGTCGGTGTTGCCGTCGTTATCGTGGATATGCAGGCAGGCAAGCTTGCTTCCAAACTTCGTCAGGCAATCGGTATGCTTTGAGAAACAATTCTCATGACCTGTGTCATAGCAAAATTTCACGTTATCATGGTTTCCAAACTGGTCAAATAGCACGTCAAGAAACTGCGGGAGCTGGATATTCTCAAAGGCGATATCGACGCCGTTTTCTTCTCCGCACTGTATTATCTTGGCGAAATTCTCTATACCGAAACGAGATACTTCGGGTGGAACAAGCCCGTCAGTGGGGTGGCATATCATGGTTTTTATGCCGTTTTCACCGCACACTCTTACACATTCAAGTGTTCGTTGGAGGATATATTCGCTCTCTGGGCATATTGTCCAAAGGGCGTTCATGCGGTCAAACTGTGAATGGACGTTTTCTATTTCCAGTCCAAAATCTCGTACAATATCATACTGTGTGTATTTTAGTCCGTCAGAAAAACCAAGCATTACACCGTCAAAGCCGTTCTCTTTTATAAGTCTTATACGCTCCTCAAAGGGTATTTTAAAGGTGAAGTCTGCAAACATACAGCGTTTCAATCTGTTTTCCTCCTTACCAAAAACAGCGGCAGAATTGCTCTGCCGCCGTGAAAATTTAGTTTTTGAGAGAATGGAGTGGTGCAGGGATCTGTCCGCCTCGATTGATGAACTTGGAAGGTGACTCTTTTTTGAGCGGCATAACAGGTCCGCAGCCAAAAAGTCCGCCCCAATCAAGTTCTTCACCAACGCCCTTGCCAATAGCAGGGATAACTCTTACGGCGGTGGTCTTGTTGTTTACCATACCGATAGCAGCTTCGTCTGCGATGATAGCTGAAATAGTATCGGCTGGGGTATCGCCAGGAATACATATCATATCAAGACCAACTGAGCATACAGCGGTCATAGCTTCAAGTTTTTCAATGCAGAGCGCACCGCTCTTTGCGGCATCAATCATGCCTGCGTCCTCGGAAACAGGGATAAATGCGCCTGAAAGTCCGCCTATTCTGGAGCAAGCCATTACACCGCCCTTTTTAACTGCGTCATTGAGCAGTGCGAGGGCTGCTGTTGTGCCATGTGTGCCGCACTTTTCAAGTCCTATTTCCTCGAGGATATGGGCAACAGAGTCGCCTACTGCCGGAGTTGGTGCGAGTGAAAGGTCAACGATACCGAATGGAACGCCAAGACGCTTGGAAGCGATAGTTCCAACGAGCTGACCTACTCTTGTTATCTTATATGAGATCTCCTTGATAACGTCGGATATCTTTGTGATATCAGCGTCAGGATATTTTCTCAGGGCGGCTCTTACAACGCCAGGACCTGATACGCCCACGTTTATCATGCAATCAGGCTCGCCAACACCGTGGAAAGCACCTGCCATGAATGGGTTATCCTCAACTGCGTTACAGAAAACAACGAGTTTTGCTGCGCCAAAGCAGGCAGAGTCAACTGTTCTTTCTGCACACTCTCTTACAACGCCACCCATCATTTTGCAGGCGTCCAGATTGATACCTGTTTTTGTTGAACCGATATTTACAGAGGAACATACTCTCTCAGTAGTAGCGAGTGCCTCTGGGATAGACTTGATAAGCTCGATATCGCCTGCGGAGAAGCCCTTTGGAACAAGGGCTGTATATCCACCGATAAGGTTTACGCCAACGTCCTTTGCGGCTCTGTCCATAGCGTGTGCAAATGGAACAGGTGAACACTTGCAGGCAGCAGACACGATAGCGATAGGGGTAACGGAAATTCTCTTATTTATGATAGGGATTCCAAGCTCCTTTTCTATCTGTTCGCCCACCTCAACAAGCCTTGCGGCTTTTGCGGTTATCTTCTTATAGACATTCTCGCAGGCAACGTTTATATCGCTGTCGATACAATCAAGCAGAGAAATGCCCATTGTGATAGTACGAATATCAAGACAATCGTCCTGTATCATTCGTATCGTTTCCAACACGTCATATGTATTAATCATTTTACAGAAATCTCCTCTTTAGATATGGTGCATACAGTTAAAAATATCCTCGTGCATTGTATGGATCTTTACACCCATGGTCTGACCAAGCTCTGTAAGTCCGTCTGCCATGGTAGCAAAATCGGAGTTGAGCTTTGTGATGTCAACAAGCATTATCATAGCAAAGAGGTCCTGCAAAACTGACTGAGTGACCTCGATAACATTCGCATTATATTCTGCACACTTTGTGCTTACCTTTGCAAGGATACCTACAGCGTCCTTACCTATAACCGTAACAACAGCTCTCATTAATAAGACCAGCCTTTCCAAATTCATTTATATATCTTCTATTATACCACACAGCGGAGATTTTGCCAAGAGTTTTAATTATAAATATTTTATTAACGTTGGGAATGCGTTTTATGGGGCGACGGTCAAGGCAGGTGGTTTGCGGTGAACGAAACGGGCGAACATTGTTCGTTCCTAAAATTCGTAAAAAAATCAAAAACGTTGAAGTGCAAAAAAAGCGGGGTGTCAGATTTCTGCAAAACAAAAAAAAGTTTGATGAGCGGGACGTCAATTTCTGTGAGCTTGCGAGCAGAAATTTCGCCGCTCCCCTACAAAAAACGCCCCCATTTAGGGGACGTTCTTGTATTATTTTTCTGTTCTGAATGGTGCGAGTGGTATGCCCGTTTCGTTGAAGATAGTTACCTCGCAATAGTTGAACCAGTTATATCTTGCATAGAGAGGTTTTTCAACGGCGTCTGATTTTATGAATATCTTACTGCCGTTTATGGTGATATCGGCTTTTACGAACTCTTCGTCCTTGCCTGCTATCTCAAAGCCCTGTGCTTCGCCCTTTACTACAAAGCCATTTTCGGCATGGTCAAAGCTAAGCTCTATACCACCGTTTTTATACTCCAGCGACTTATAGATAGGTCCGAATGCTTTTACGTCCATGCCGTAGAAAAGCTTTTCTGCCTGCAAACAAAGTCTTTCGCCAACGGGTACTTTATTCTTTGGGTGGATCTCGTTGAACTCACCGCAATCTGAGATAACAGCTATTCCTGTATTTTTCACTGTCTTATATGCTCTCATTTGTGCTTCTCTTATTTTACACCAATGCTTATAATCAGGGTCGGCGGCATATTTGAACATTGGGAGCTGGACGATTATGAACGGAAGCTCATCGTCGCCCCACTTCTCTCTCCAAAGCCTGATAAGAGATGTGAGGAGGGTATAATAGCTGTCCGGCTTATGGTCGTCAGACTCGCCCTGATAATAGAGGAAGCCTTTTATTGTATAAGGACAAACTCTTGACACCATGGTCTCAAAAAGTCCTGTTGGGCGGAATGGGTTTACGCAGTTTATCGGGCCCGGCCAATTCTTATCGCCAAGGATCTCGTTGGCTTTCTCCCAGCTCATTGTTGGGTCTTTTTGCAGAAGCTCGCCGTATTTTTTATCCCACACACGCTCAAATTTCTGATAATCTCTGTATTCTTTTATCTGCTCCTCGACAGTTTTGCCCTCAATACGTTTTTCATACTCGTCTATGTAGCTTCTTATTTCAGCGTTGTTTTCAAGGGTCGGTCTGTCTACCCATGCGGAGGCTGATGTGCCGCCCCAGTTACAGCCGATAAGTCCTACTGTTACGCCAAGGTCTTTGGCAAGCTTTCTTCCAAAGAAAAAGCCAACTGCACTCCATGCCCTTGAATTATCCTTTGAAGCCTGCGACCATGCGGTATTGTTTTCGTCTTCATAGAACATTTCGTCAAGAGTGCCACGCTTTTGAGTGTAATAAAATCTTACGTTGCAATCAGGGGTGAGGTTTTCGAGGACTTCTTTGCCGCCCTTTGCGTTTTGAAGTTCAAGCTCCATATTTGACTGGCCGCCGCAGAACCACACTTCGCCTATCATGATACGGCAGAATTTTTTCTCTGTACAGCCGTCTGAAACTGTCATTTCATACTCTCCGCCTGCACTCATTGGAGGGAGGACGGCTGTCCACCTGCCGTCGCAGACCTGCGTCTGGACTGACACGCCGTTAAGAGTAACTGTGACAGTTCTTTCCTCGTCCCCAAGTCCCCAGACTGTTATGTTCTTGTCACGCTGGAGCACCATATCGTTTGAAAAAATATTTGCTACTTTTAACATACTTCTTTCACCTTTCAATACCCATAAAAATTCAATATTCAAAAAATATCATCGCCTCAGGCGATACCTTCATTCCTCACTCCTAACTCCTCACTAATCAAAGAGTGTGGTAGAACAGAATGATATCCTCAAAGACGCCCTCTTTGTTTTCAAAGCCATTCGGTACAGTGCCGAGCTTAACAAAGCCGAGGTTTTCGTAAAGCTTTACCGCCTTGACATTTGATGCAACAACGGCATTGAACTGGAGCACCTTAAATCCTTTCTGCTTTGCTATGAAAAGGCAATGTTCGACTATGACCTTGCCTGCTCCTTTTCCACGGCAGGTGCTTTTTACGGCATAGCTTGCGTTTGCGATATGTCCGCATCTGCCAACGTTATTAGGGTGTAGGATATACATTCCTACAGTTTCGCCCTCATACTCTGCAACACCGCAGAATGTTTGTGAAGCAAAGAATTTTTTTGCACCCTCATAGTCGAGGGTCTCTTTCTGTGGGAAGGCATTGCCCTCTTTTACAACTTCGTTCCATATCTCTGCCATTGCAGGAACGTCATCAATATTGTAACCTCTTACGGTCACGTTTTTCATTTTTGCCATTTTGGATACTTCTCCATAATAAAATTACTCTATAAATGACTTCATGCCACGCTCACGTCGCCAATCAAGGAACTCCTCATATGTTCCCTGTCTGTCGATACAGCCGTCGGGGGTTATCTCGATTATTCTGTTTGCAACTGTCTGAACTATTTCGTGGTCATGAGATGCGAAAATCACAACGCCTTTGAAATCTCTAAGTCCGTTATTTACGGCTGTGATAGACTCAAGGTCAAGGTGGTTGGTAGGTCTGTCAAGCATTATAACGTTTGAGCCGAAGAGCATCATACGGCTGAACATACATCTTACCTTTTCACCGCCTGAGAGAACTTTTACAGGCTTATATATCTCGTCCCCAGAGAAGAGCATTTTGCCAAGGAATCCTCTGAGGTAGGTGTCTGTTACCTCGGAAGTGGAATATTTTCTTATCCAATCAACGATGCTTTCGTCATTATCGTTGAAGTAGGCTGAGTTGTCAATAGGGAAATATGAACGTGATGTGGAAACGCCCCACTTAATGCTACCCTCGTCTGGCTCTTCTTCCTCTGCAAGTATCTTGAAAAGCATTGTGATAGCCTGCTCGGACTCGCCGATGAAAGCGACCTTATCGGTACGGCTGAGGGTAAAGGAAACATTATTGAGGAGCTTTACGCCGTCAACTGTTTTGGATATGCCGTTGACTTTGAGGACGTCTTTTCCAAGCTCTCTATCCATATTAAAGCCTATGAAAGGATATTTTCTTGATGAGGCAGGCATTTCCTCGACTGTGAGCTTATCAAGAAGCTTTCTTCTTGCGGTAGCCTGCTTGGACTTTGATTTGTTTGCTGAGAAGCGGTTGATGAACTCCTGGAGTTCCTTGATCTTCTCCTCGGCTTTCTTGTTCTGGTTCTTTATCATTCTCTGCATGAGCTGTGAGGACTTATACCAGAACTCGTAGTTACCAACATACATTTTTATCTTTGTATAGTCGATATCCACGATATGGGTACAAACATTATTAAGGAAGTGTCTGTCATGGGATACGACGAGGACAGTTCCGAAATAGTCGGCAAGGAAGTCCTCAAGCCAGCTTATAGCGTCGATATCAAGGTGGTTTGTAGGCTCGTCCAGCATGATGATATCAGGATTGCCGAAAAGTGCCTGTGCAAGAAGCACCTTGACTTTTTCGTTACCTGAGAGGGTGGACATCTGTGAATAGAGGATATCCTCGGAAAGACCAAGACCCTGAATGAGCTTTGAAGCGTCAGACTCAGCTTCCCAGCCGTTTAATTCTGCGAACTCGCTTTCAAGCTGACCTGCTCTGTCGCCGTCCTCCTCAGTGAAGTCCTCCTTGGCGTAAAGCTCGTCCTTTTCTTTCATTATCTCATAAAGTCGCTTATTGCCCATTATTACAGTTTCGAGAACTGTATACTCATCAAATGCAAAGTGATCCTGACGAAGCACTGAAAGTCTGTCCTCTTTTGAGATCACTACCTCGCCTGTGGTAGGCTCTATCTCACCGCAGAGGATCTTCAGAAATGTTGACTTTCCTGCACCGTTTGCACCGATTATGCCATAGCAGTTGCCGTTTGTAAATTTAAGGTCAACGTCCTTGAAAAGAAGCTGACCACCGAATGAAAGGCTTACGTTTGATACTGTTATCATTTTAACTCTCCTATATCTGATAATTATACTTTGACACTTTATTATACCACACAAAGAGGCTTATGTCTACTTTTAATTATTAATTTTTCATCACTGCGCTTTTATGGTGCAAACGAGGTTTTGCTCTTGACGTTTTCAACAAAAAGTGTTATAATTGTTACGTACACATTGGCAATAGCGATAATTATTGCCCTGAAAATTCAAGAAATTAAGTTGGAAAGGATAACTTGAATATGAAAAAAGTTTTGTTCGCTTCTTCGGAGTGTGTTCCGTTTATCAAGACAGGCGGTCTTGCTGACGTTGTTGGCTCTCTGCCTAAGTGCTTTGACAAGAGGTATTATGATGTCAGAGTAATTCTTCCTAAATATTCCTGCATGAAACAGCAGTGGAAAGACATGATGCAGTACAAAACGCATTTCTACATGGACTTTGCAGGTCAGAGCCAATATGTGGGCGTGCTTGAATGCGTTTATGATGGCGTTACGTTCTATTTTATCGACAACGAACATTATTTCACCGGTGACAAGCCTTACACTGAGCATCACTGGGATATAGAAAAGTTCATGTACTTTGACAGAGCTGTGCTTTCTGCTCTGCCGCTTCTTGATTTCCGTCCTGACGTTATACACTGCCACGATTGGCAGACGGGTCTTATACCTGTATATCTTCATGACAGCTTTGCAGGGGGAGATTTCTTCCGCGGCATAAAGACCGTTATGACTATACACAATCTGAAATTCCAGGGAAATGACGGAGTTGAGCAGTTCAAGAGGATATCCGGTCTGTCTGACTACTACTTCACTATCGACAAGCTGAGAACGGGCGTTGACGGAAATATGCTCAAGGGCGGTCTTGTTTATGCTGACGCTATCACAACTGTCAGCAACACATACGCAGAGGAGATAAAGACGCAGTTCTACGGTGAGGGTCTTGACGGACTTATGAGGGCAAGGGCTAACGATCTTCGTGGTATCGTAAATGGTATCGACTACGTTGATTACAACCCTGACACAGACAAGAACATTGTTGTAAGATACAATTATGACAACGTGCTTGAGAAGAAGATACACAACAAGAGGGCAATTCAGGCGGAGCTTGGTCTTGCGCAGGACGACAATCGCTTTATGATAGGCATTGTCAGCCGTTTGACAGATCAGAAGGGCTTTGACCTTATTGCATACATGATGGAAAGAATGTGTGAACAGGGCATACAGTTCGTTGTGCTTGGCACGGGCGAGCAGAAATATGAGGATATGTTCCGCTGGTTTGCAGGCAAGTATCCTGACAGGGTTTCCGCTAACATTTACTACAGTGAGGAAATGAGCCACCGCATTTACGCTTCAGCTGACGCATTCCTTATGCCGTCACTTTTCGAGCCATGCGGACTTTCACAGCTTATGTCACTGCGTTATGGCACGTTGCCTATCGTTCGTGAAACTGGCGGTTTGAGAGATACTGTTCAGCCGTTCAATCAGTTTGAGAGGACCGGCACTGGTTTCAGCTTTGCAAACTACAATGCACACGAGATGTACAACACTGTTATGTTCGCAAAGTACATATTTGATGACAGACGTGACGAATGGAACGGACTTATCAAATCTGCAATGGCACAGGATTTCTCATGGCAGGCTTCTGCTAACAAATATCAGGAAATGTATGACTGGCTTATCGGCTAAGATAGATACAAGAAAAGCTCCGCAGGAAAGGCGGAGCTTTTTTTATGTTATAGGTTTTGTGGCAAGCATATGATTTGTCGGAGATCAGGTGGGCGACCTCAGATCGCCGCTACGGAAACAAACATAAAAAGCGGCACAGTTTAGGCTGCACCGCTTTTGTTTTGCCTTTATCAGTCACCGAAAGCGACGCCCAGAGCCTTTGCGGTCTTGACGAGCTGGTGGTCAGCAGGGACGAATTTTGTTTTGCCTGCCACTTCTGAAAGTGGGTTTTCTGACACAACTTCATTTATCATTGCCACTGCATAGCCGTATTTATCGGCTGCGATAAGCTCTGCGGCATGGACGCCGAACTTTGTGGCAAGCACTCTGTCATAAGCTGACGGGCTGCCACCTCTGAGCATATGACCAGGAACGCAAACTCTTGTTTCTCTGCCTGTAAGCTCTTCTATCTGCTTTGCAATTCTAGGGGTAGCAGTTGTAAGACCCTGTTCTGCACGAAGTCTTGCTCTTTCCTTCTTTTTTAGCTTTGCCTCTTCTTTATCAAAAGCACCCTCAGCTACGGCAAGAATAGAAAATCCCTTTGATTCTCTTTTTTCGCAGGCAGCGGCAAGCTTTTCGATATCATATGGTATTTCAGGAATGACTATCATATCTGCACCGCCTGCGATACCTGAATAGAGGGTGAGCCAGCCGGCTTTATTGCCCATTATTTCTGCAACAAGTATTCTTCCGTGGGAATTGGCTGTGGAATGAAGTCTGTCGATAACGTCTGTGGCTGTGTCAACAGCGGTATGGAAGCCGAATGTTACGCTTGTGCCCCAGATATCGTTGTCGATAGTTTTTGGCAGGCCGATAACGTTAAGTCCCTCGGTTGAAAGGAGGTTTGCGGTCTTATGAGTGCCGTTGCCACCCAAGGTGAGCAGGCAATCGAGCTTCTGCTTTTTATAGGTTTCTTTCATAGCCTTTACTTTATCCACGTTATCTTCTTCGATGACCTGCATTTTCTTGAAAGGCGTTCTCTTTGTGCCGAAAATAGTTCCGCCTGTGGTAAGGATACCAGAAAAGTCAGACTGTTTCATTTCTTTGCACATATTATTGATAAGTCCGTAATAGCCGTCCTCGATACCTACTATCTGAACGTCCTCGCCGAACTTTTCATAGCAAGCCTTTGCAACGCCTCTGATAGTTGCGTTAAGTCCCGGACAATCTCCTCCGCTTGTGAGTATGCCTATTCTTTTCTTCATTTTACCAAGTCCTTTCAATGAAATTCTATCATTATCAACGATATCAATACTTATCGCTTGTGCTGAAATCTTCTATATCGGCTTCGTCGGAAGGAGTGATATCCTGCTGAGTTTCCTCAGGGGTGGCCTCGCTTTCCGGCTCATCGTCAATATATGTGAACCTTGAAGTCTGATGCTCTTTCTTATCCTTTTCACTGTTCTCGCTAAGTTTGAAACGTGCTATCATATTCTTTAGTATAAGCGACTGGCTTGAAAGCTCTTCACTTGCGGAAGCTGAACCGACTGCAGTTGAGGTATTGGCTGATACAACGGCTGATATCTGGTCTACTCCCGTATTTACCTGAACGATAGCTTCTGCCTGCGCCTCAGAAGCGTCTGAGATATTCTTTACGAGATCTTTTATAGTATTTGAATTGCTTACGATATTGTTCAGCGAATCAGCAGTTTCTTCGGCTATCTTAGAGCCCTTTGAAACAGCGGCAGACTGGTTTTCGATAAGTGAAGCGGTCTGCTTTGCGGCTTCGGCTGATCTTGATGCCAGACGTCTTACCTCGTCTGCTACCACGCCAAAGCCCTTTGAACCCTCTCTTGCGGCCTCTACGGCGGCGTTAAGGGCAAGGATATTTGTTTGGAATGCGATCTCGTCAATGACCTTGATTATCTTTGAGATCTCATCGGAAGCTGTATGGATAGCATTCATGGCATTTACCATGTTGCCCATATCGCTGTTGCAGTTGTCAACGGCTTCGGTATTCTTAAGTACAATATTATAAGCGTTCTTAGAATCCTCAGAGTTCTGAGTTATCTGCTTTGAAACATCACTGAGGGTAGCGGAAAGCTCCTCGATCGCGGAAGCCTGCTGTGTAGAACCCTGTGATACAGACTGTGCGATATTTGACACCTGAACCGCTCCTGAGTTCACCTGCTCGGCTGACATATTGATAGAAGCAAAGGTATCAGACAGTGAGTCGAGTATCTCGTTAAACGTACTCTTTATCTTATAGAAGTCGCCCTTAAAAGTGCCTTCCATTCTATGGCAAAGGTTACCCTCGGATATCTGGGTAAGAGCCACTGTAATAAGGTTGATATACTGTCTGAGGCAGACGATAGTTTCTTCCAGAGAGTTTGAAAGGACGCCAAGCTCGTCCTTTGAATACCAAACGTCAACAGGGTCGGTAAGGTTGCCCTGTGCGAGAGAACGAAGTCTGTTTGTGGTAGAAATGATAGGCTTTGTTATCCTCTTTGCAAAAAGCAGAGAGAACAGCACCGTCAGGCACATAAGCACAACGCCCATTACAATGATATTAGTAAGTGCGCTGGAGCTTGCAGTGGTGAAGTCGGCAACATTTGTAACCATGACGACAGTACCGTCAAAATATGACGAACCATAATAGCCCACGATATAATTGTTATCCTTAAATTTATACTCTGTTGTACCGCTATTATTTGCAAGTATTTTCTCAACGGCATTTGTCACTTCCGTATATTCTTCATCTTTCTTACCGATCTCAAGGGCATTTTTACCTATCTGATCAGTATCCTTATGAAGAAGGATCTCTCCGTCTTTACCAACAAGATAAACATAGCCGGATTTTCCGAAGGTATATTCATTAAGAGCATTGACAAGCATATCGCTCTGAATGGTAATACAAGCGACTTTTTGTTCTGTGTTGCCAGACTTTGTCGAAGCAAGTATAGAAAAATAATTCTTACCGCCAAAGGAATATATATTGGTTATATAAGCCGAGCTTCTTTCGCAAGCGCTTATGATGTGCTTCTTTTCAACTGATGACGATACCATTTCATTATCTGTTGCAAGCACAATGCCATTGCTGTCAAAAACCGTAAAATTCAGATAAAAGCCTGTGTTGTCTGCAAAGCCACTTTTTACCGCCTTCAGTCTGTCAGCGTCAGTTTTTGCCCCTAAAAAAGAATCAGACTTTACGGTCGAAACTATATTATTCGTATAAGAGCTGATCGTCGAGTCAAAATTCTTAGCCGCCTGAACAGCCAGTGGTTCAGCGGTGCTTTTGAGCGTATCCTTTGCAGAAACGTTTATAAAATACACGGAAACCAAGCTGAGCAGCACCGTGATGATAAGTGCGATTGAAAGCATTGCCAAAAGCAGCTTTGAACGCAACGTTTTCATATACAGTTCCCCCTTATGAACTTGTTTTTAACGCAGCACACAACAATGCGATATTACGTGTTTATTATATCATAATTGCACAATTATTTCAAGTACCACAAGCATATTTTTTGTGAACTTATGATGCAATTAATGATATGGAGGTGAATAAAAATAGGTAAAAAGGGGGTAAATAAAATATGTACATAAGTCTAAGGATAAGAAAAAGGGTGATGCTTTGTGTTATAGCTGTACTTTCTATGCTGGCGGCGGTGGCTGTTATGCCGACCTTTGCAAAAGAAGAAAAAACAGATGGGATAAAGCTTCCGATCATAATGTATCACAGCATCGTAAAAAACGAAGATCGCAGCGGTGAGTATGTTATAACGCCTATCGAGCTTGAAAAGGATCTGCTTTATCTGAAGCAGAACGGCTACACTACTGTTTTTGTAAATGACGTTATAAGATATGTGAAGCGTGGGGGCGAACTGCCTGAGAAGCCTGTCATACTGTCCTTTGATGACGGCACTTACAACTACAGAGAATATCTTCTGCCGCTTCTTGAAAAATACGATATGAAAGCCACTGTATCTATTGTGGGGGCTTACACTGACGCTGCCTGCGAGGAGGCTGAGCCTGATCCTGCTTACTCTTATCTTGACTGGCAGGACGTTTCGGTGCTTCGTGACAGCGGTCATGTGGAGATATGCAATCACTCTTACGATATGCACAATCTTGAGGGGAGGCGTGGAGTCGGTCAGCTAGAGGGGGAAAGCTACGAGGATTACCGAAAGATATTTCTTAACGACACCACGAAGCTTCAAACGCTTTGCGATGAACACTGTGGTTTTCAGCCAAACGTTTACACCTATCCTTTCGGCATAACCTGCGAAAGTGCAAGTCGGCTCGTAAAGAACATGGGGTTTGAGGCTAGTCTTGGAGTAGAGGAAAAAATCAATATAATAAAAAAAGAAGATGAGCGCTGCCTTTTTGGTCTTTACAGATACAATCGCAGCGGGATCATCTCCACAGAAGAATTCATGAAAAAAGTTTTTGGAGCATAAAAAAAGCAGCCCCTATTGGAGCCACTCTCTAAACTGAATCACCATCAGCATATTCACATTATACTCTGGCAGGTGTCGAAATTATACTTGTTTTTGTGTGATTTTTGTAAAAAAAATGTGTATTCGTGTAAGCAGAGTGACAAATGCTGTCACAAACAGCCAAAAGCACGTTGATACGCCACTTTGGGCTGTTTATCATCTCTTTACACAGAACTTATTTATCCTTTTTGCCGCCTTTGATCTTTCCTCTTATCCAGATAATTATTACTACAAGTGCAATAACAAGGACAATAAGGACGATAGCAAGGGCGGTATTGAGCATCTTTTTGTACTGGTCCATAACATTTGCGTTTTTGGACACGGCAGATGAAGTATCGGAGCTGTCTTTCTTTTGGGCGGTCTGGGTCTGCTGTTCATCTCCGCCTGCGGCTCTTATTATGGTGACAGTATAGGTGGCGGTATTGCCGTCAACGTCTGTGACGGTTATGGTTCGTACATTTTCGCCCACCTGACACTCGCTTGTGCCTGTATACCATATATAATCAGAGGGGCTTGCTGTTGTTCCCTCTATCTCAACATTGGTAACGGAATTGTCAACGTTCACTGTATAGTTATAGACATTATAGGCAAAGGCAGGAGAAAGCTCACCGTTATCCACTGTCAGGGCTGTAAGAACGCCTTTATCGGGTATGCCGTTTGAAGGTGCGGTCTTAGTGGTAGTGGTGGTGGTGGTCTTTTCGGTGGTGGTCGTGGTTTCTGTTTCGGTCTTGGTTTCCACCTTATCGCCTCCAACTGTTATGACACAATAGGCGGTAGGCGAGCCGATAAGCTCTGAATCAGGGGAATATATCTGACAGCTTTGCAGGCTTATATTTGCATTTCCTGCTGACAGACCTTTGAACGTAAAGCTGAAATCCACTTCTGAAGAGGGGGTATCAGGAAATCCGTTTACTGTAAGAACTCCTCCGCCACCTGAGGCGTTGTCGCTTGACACAAATTCTATAACGGAATCGTCATAGGCGATATTTGCCTGAACGCTTCCTATCTCTGAATCTGCGGAAAATGTCACGGACACTTCAAACTGCTGATCGGTCATGACGGGGTTTTTAGGCGGATAGAAGAAAGCCTCCCCTGTTGCATGGGCAGTGAGAGCCGTCATTGGAACTGCAAGTGCGGCTGTCAAGAGCGATGAGAATATTCTTTTTACAAGCTTTGTTTTTGTGATCATTGCTATCCCTCCCGATAACACGGATAATTATTTGGTATAAACTTTGGCTATATCAGACCACTGTCCGAAATAGGTCTTGTTCCCTGTGGCTGTATAGCTTCTCACACGGACGAAATATGTCTTTTGGCTTTTAAGATTTGTTACGGTCTTTTTGTCGGTCTTATTTGAGGTCACCTTAACTGTCTTTGCATCGCTGAAAGATATATTTTCAGCGTAGGATATCACATAGCCTGTAGCAGAGCCTTTCTGTGCATAGTCTATATAAAAGCCTTTTTTCACTGGCATGAGCTTTTGTATGGTCTGCTTTGCAGGGGTGATGACAAAAGACTTCGTTATCACTCCGCCATACGAGCCTTTTCCTGTTACTGTTACCTTAGCTGTGCCTATATTCTTATTGGCGGAATATTTCACTATATAGTCTGTGCCGTTTTTAAGGGTCTTGCCCGAATAAGTGACTGTTATGCTTTGGGTGATGTTCTTGCCTGTGAAAGACTTGTTTTTTATGCCTGCGACCTTAGCTTTGGCAATATCATATTTTGCGGTGGTCACGCTCTTTGTATCAGACCATGCACCGTTATAACGCTTGCCGCTGACTATTGTATACGAACGCACTCTTACATAATATTTCTTTCCTGCCGTCAGGTTTGAAACTGTCTTTTTATCCGTTTTGTTTGAGGATATGATCAAGGTTTTTGCACCTGCGAAGTCAGAGCGTGTACTGTATTGCAGTTCATATCCTGTGGCTGAGCCTTTCTGAGCAAAGTCGATAAAAAAGCCTTTATATCTTGTTTGCAGAGATTGTATCTCCTGTTTTGCAGGATAAATGGTAAAAGTTTTTGTTATCGTACCCTGATAGTTGCCCATGAAGCTTATGATTATTTTTCCAACGCCTATTTTTGTATTTGAGCTATAGGAAACAGTATAATCATGTTCAGGAAGAAGAAATTTTCCTCCGTCTGTTACCATAACGTCAGGTCTTATAGGCTTGCCTGTGTAGGAGAGCGTATCAACATAATAGACGCTTGTCAATTGGGCGGACTTTGGAAGAATGTCGAATGCTTTGGCTATAGTGCCGCTGTATCCGCCAATGCCTGTTATTATCATTTTGCCCTTGCCTGCGGCTATATTATCGGCATAGTCAATGGTATAGTCTTTATTATTTGTCAAAGTGGTATCGCCATAGGAAAGCGTTATACTGCTTTGAGCAAGCTCATAGCCTGTGAATGTCATATATGTTTTAAAGCCTGATATCTCGCAGTCTTTTATAAGCTTTCTGTCGGTATAGACCGCCTGCACTGTCATATGGGCTGTGACTTTTGAAAAGTCTTTATCCCAGCCTGTAAAGCGTTTGCCTTTTATGGTCGGTGCTTTGGGCGGATCGGCACTTTTGCCGTATTCTACGGTCTGAGATGACAAAACTGTGCCGTTTATATCGGTGAAATCGACCTTGCAGGTATTGGCTTTCCAGCCTGCATAAAGCGTCTTTGAGCCGTCTGAAAAGCTCACGGACGTTATAGGCTCGCTCTCAAGCTGTGAGTCGGCATACCAGCCTGTGAACTGTGCGCCCTCTTTTGTAGGGGCGGAAAGCTGTGCGGTTTCGCCCTCGCCAAGCTCATAAGGGTTGAGGGGACTGTTTTCACCACCGTTAAGAATATAATCTATCTTTGCTTTGTCACTTGGGGTGACTTTTGCGGAAACTGTGGTGTTTTCTGTGAAAACTGTGTTGCTGTTCACAGGTTCGCCTTTACGATACCAGCCGAGGGTGTAGCCCTGCTGAACGTTCACATTCGGGAACACGGCTTTGCCTGCATAGTCGGTGCAGACTTCTATGGTCTGTGCCACAGCGGAGAATGTTATCTTATGGGAAGCCTGCTCGCTATATGAGGTCTGGCGCACAAGAGTGCCGTCCATTGTCCACTTTGCGCTGTCTTTGAACTTTTCACCGTAGGTGTTCATTGCATATGCCCCTTGAGAAAGTGCATTTTTTGCAGAAAGGCTTGAAACCAGGCTGTCGCTGTCATTGCTGTAACAGCCGTATGCGTTCACAACGGAAACGGCAATATCCCTGCCTCCTATAAAGGCATTTGTAATGGCGGAGCTGTTTTCCTTTAGGTTTGAAGAACACTCTGTTATGATACCGCAGGATTGTCTTCCTATGACGCCACCTGAATAGACTTCTCCTGACACTGTGCCGTCAAAGGTGCAGGCTTTTATGGCTGTTCCTTGATAAAAACCCACTATTCCACCTGCGTAATCGCCTTTCACTATACAGTTTTTCAGGGAAATGTTATTTATCTCTGCACCATTTTTTATGTATGCAAAAAGCCCTGAATACTCCCCCGAGGAGATAACTGCATTTTTTATAAGGTGTCCGTTGCCGTCAAAATAGCCCATGAATGGGTTTTCAGAATCGCCTACAGGTGAGATAGTTTTTCCGTCAAAGTCAAGGTCAGCTTCAAGGGTGACTAGCTTGCCCTCGAAGCTTTCGCCACTGCTGACACGCTTTGCAAAGCTTTCCCACTGGGCTTCGGTTGTTATAACAAGGGCTTCGTCCTGTTCTTCTGCGGCGGAGATAAGGAGCTTTTGTGCGTTTGAGATATCATTTTTAGAAGCGTTCTCGTCTGCAAGCATCATTCGGGCATTGTTTGCTTCCCTTTCACAGCCTGCAAGGGTACCGTACTTCGCAAGGGTGGTTTCAAGTGAACTTTTATCGGGCTTTGCAGTATCATCAGTATAAGCATAGATAAAAAGGCTTCCTATTGAGTCGGTCTTATCTGCTCCAACGTCAGACCAATATTTGCCGTTAAGAGAAACATAGCTTTGCCCTGACTGCGCCTTTGATGTTCGGTCGCTTTCTGCAAGGAGATACCCCCTGCCGCTGTCGCCGCTGAATTTTACTGAAATGGAATATTTCTCGCCCTCTTCAAGGAGGATATCCTCGGGAAAGTCAACTGTATAAAAGCCGTTTGCGGACACTGAGCCGCTTATCTGCGTTTCAAGGACGCCTATAGGGTCGCTGTCGGAAACGTTGGTATAGACGCTTAGGGTGTAATCCGCACTGCCCGTTTTGCCCACATACATAAAGCCTGCTTTATCAAGCTTTTCATCGGCTTTAGCTGTGAAAACATTTGCACCGTAAACAGAGCCGTCATTACTGGCGTTCACAACATAACCTGTCATTTTGCTATAGTGATATGTATTATCACAGCTTTCTTCAAAGTCATAGCAGCAAAACTGTCCGAACTCTGCTTCGTCATAGGACACCCAATAGAAGCCGTCATTGTCCTGATCTGCGCCCCACGAGCCTTTCACAAGCCATGCACCGTTATTGGTAGGCTTATATCTGAAATTATCCTTACTGTAGTTATCGTCCCAGCCCACCACTGTGACGGAATGATTTATGATAGTGTTTTTTGAGGCGTCGGGATCATAGTAGGCAGTATTGTTATGATTCATATAGCCATTTCCTGCAAAATAGCTTGCGGAAACTGCTCCAAGCTCCATTATTTTACGCTTCACCTGCGTGGTGCTTGAAAGCTCCATGACATAATTCAGCCTGTATTCGCTGACGCTTTTCTTGTTTTCGGAAACTATCATATTCTCTGTGCCTGATTCTAAAAACGGCTCGTAATCCTCATAGCATAGTCCCTGACCATTTGCAAGGGCGGAGGCCGCAAAGAGCCAGTTTCCCCCTGATGAAAAATCATCTTTACCTGTGGCTGTGCCTGAATTTGAGGACAGCACCAAGGCAGGCACGGAAAATTCTGCGGAGGGGTTTTCAAGCCCCTTTTTTATAAGATCCTGTTCTGCACAGGCAAGGGCTGAGAATGCCCAGCAAGCACCTGTTGAAGCCTGATCTTTTACTGTTGTGATCTCTCCTGAGCTTCTTGGGTCATAGGTGGATGGGAGCTTTCGGGCGGCTAGTCTTGCAGGGGACTTTATCTGATAGTCACCGTCTGTGCTTTTGGCCACGCCCTCTATCTCATAGCTATAGCCGTTATGGGTAAAGTTTACGGGAACGACTTTTATGCCGTTATCCTCGCTGGCAAGTGCAAAAGTCTGCGCCGAAAGCTGAAAAGCCATGAGCAAAGCTGTCAAAAGCCCTGCCGCACCTTTCATTCTTCTCATTTTCCGCCCTCCTGTTTATCTCAGGTTATGGTTATCTTTCTTGTATACTCGTTTGAAATACATCTGCCGTATGCCGCTGTTTCTCTAAGTCTTACTGCGTTCTTTTCAAGGAAAGCAACACGCTTTGCATAGTCGGAGATATCCTCAAGCTTTTTCAGCGAGGTATCATACTCAAGCGTTCTGTTCTCAGCCTGCGCAAGTATGCGTGTGCCTGTGCGGTTAAAGGCAAGGATCCTGCCGTATGGCACTCGTCTGATATCGTCCTTTCTGATGCCGAGAACAAGGTGCAGGACCATTCTTCTTACTCTTGCCATGGTGATATTCTTTGACTTTATACGCTGTTCAAAGATATCCATAGTTTCAGGGCAGGAGCTTACGACAGACATAAATCTGTTGGCAAGGTGTTCGTCGCAGTCAGGTAGGGCTAGAAAATCTTCTCTTGAAGCTGTGCAGAGCTTGAAAAGCATTTCTCTGCCTGCCTGCCGGGTAAAGGACGGCTTACAGCCCTCAAAATCATATGGAACAAATTTCTGCCACTCACCGCCCTCTTTTATAAGCTCTCTTATATGAGAAGCCGAAGCAAAATCACCAGACTCTGCCTGAGAATCATGTGCAACAGCTTCACGCTTTACGGCATAAGGCACTAGCCACGGGGCTATACGCTTTGCAGCCTTTATATACTCCACTGCAAGAACGTTATTGGGTGTGGAGAATATCTCTTCGGCGGTTCTGCCATAAAGACCTATGGAGGCTTCATACATAGCCTGCGGGTAGGTCTTTCCCTGAGATAAAAGTTCTCTTACCTGCTGTGAATTTTCAAGCATTGCGGATATTTCAGCTGCCTGTTCAAGGGCGTTCCTATCACCGCTTTCACAGCCGAAAGACAAGGTCGTTACCACGTCCTCCCCAAGACCTGCAAGAAGCCTTACTGCACTTCTTGCAAAGACCTCACTGTTTGAGCATGAGAACGGGCATGGCAGTTCTATAACAAGGTCTGCACCGTTTCTTATAGCAGCCTGCGCTCTGTCATATTTTGAGAAAACAGCCGCTGAGCCACGCTGCACACAATCGCCGCTCATTACTGCGACGATACCCTCTGCGCCAGCCTGTCTTGTGGCTTGTATCTGATATTTGTGTCCGTTATGGAACGGATTATATTCCGCAACTATTCCCGCAATTTTCATTTTTTACTCCTCTTTCTACCCTATGCATATTTTATTCCGTCTTTCAAAAGCTTACTGCGAATTATGATACTAATATGTTAAGCCCTAGTAAAAAAATTGTGCAATATGTATATTTATGAAAAAAGCTCTTGAAATTTATCATTAATATTGATATACTATAAGTATATGATATTATGGGCTTAAAGTCAAGCCCGTTATCTGACATATTATAATCGGGAGGAGATTTTTTCCAATGAAAATCTTAGTTGTAAACGCAGGTTCATCATCACTTAAATATCAGCTTCTGGATATGAAGGACGAGTCTGTTATCGCAAAGGGCAACTGCGACCGTATCGGTATCGACGGCCATGTGAGCGCAAAGACAGGCGACGGCAGACATATCGAGGAGGATTGCAATTTCCCTACTCACACTGAGGCTTTTGAAAAGCTCGTTGAGGTACTCACATCAGGCGAAACAAAGGTCATCGACTCTATGTCTGAGATATCAGCCGTTGGTCACAGAATAGTTCAGGGTGCTGAGATATTCAAGGAGACCTGCCTTGTAACAGACGAAGTTATCGACCAGATCGACTCACTGGCTGAGCTTGCACCTGTACATAACCACCCACACGCTCTTGCACTGAGAGCTTGCAAGGCAGTTATCCCAGCAGGCACACCACAGGTAGTCGTATTCGACACTGCTTTCCACTCAACAATGCCAAGAAAGGCTTATCTCTACGGTCTGCCATACGAGTGCTACACTGATCTTCATGTAAGAAAATACGGCTTCCACGGAACATCACACAGATTTGTTTCAGGCGAGCTTGCAAGAGTAATGGGCAAGCCTATCGAGGAGCTTAAGATAGTTTCATGCCACCTTGGCAACGGCTCATCTATCACAGCTATCAACGGCGGCAAGTCTGTTGACACATCAATGGGCTTTACTCCTCTTGACGGTCTTGTAATGGGCACACGCTGCGGCTCTGTTGACCCTTCTGCTGTTGACTATGTTGAGAAGAAAATGGGCTTCACACCTGACCAGATGACAGAATACATGAACAAGAAGTCAGGCTTCCTTGGTCTGTCAGGCATCGGTTCTGACAACAGAGATATTCAGGCTGCTGCAAGCGAGGGCAACGAGAGAGCGCTTATCGTAAGCGAGATATTTGCTTATCAGATCAAGAAGTTCATAGGCTCATACGCTGCTGCAATGAACGGTCTTGACGCTGTTATCTTCACAGGCGGTATCGGTGAGAACGCACCTGAGGTAAGAGCGGCTGCTTGCTCAAATCTCGATATCCTCGGTATCCACATTGACGCTGAGAAGAATCTCTGCCGTGGAATACTCAAGGAGATCTCCACTGACGAGTCTAAGACAAAGGTTTACGTTATCCCTACAAATGAGGAACTTCTCATTGCAAGAGATACTCTGGCACTTATTTCTAAGTAATATTTCAGATAACATTAAGGACGGCTTTCTTATGAGAGCCGTCTTTTTTTGCGCATAAAAAAGGCACAGGAGAGGTTTTCCTATGCCTTGATTTGTTTGATAAGACCGCCAATTTTCATGTAGGGACCGGCGCCCTCGACAGCCCGATTTTGAGAGTGTAAAAGTTTGAATTATCACGAAGTTTTGTGGGTTGACGAAATATCGAGAAGTGGGACGTCGTATTTGTTTGAATGTACGATATTGGCTATATACGTTTTCCAAACACCATTGTATCAGGTCTTAACGCCTGAGAACTGCGTCTGATAAAGCCTGTAGTAACAGCCCTTGGCGGCGATAAGCTCCTCATGGCTACCCTGCTCTGCAACACGTCCTCCGTCGATAACCACTATCTTATCGGCGTCACGGATAGTGGAAAGTCGGTGAGCGATGATAAGGGACGTTCTGTTTTTCATAAGAGCCACCATTGCGGACTGAATGTGCATTTCAGTTCTGGTATCAACTGAGGAAGTGGCTTCGTCAAGAATAAGTATCTTCGGGTCGGCAAGCACTGCTCTTGCTATGGAGAGAAGCTGACGCTGACCTTGTGAAAGGTTTGAGCCGCCCTCGGCAAGCACTGTGTCGTAACCCTCGGGAAGTCTTTCTATGAACTCGTCTGCGTTCGCAAACTTTGCCGCCGCCTTTATTTCATCAAGGGTGGCTTTTTCTCTGCCGTAGCGGATATTCTCCTCTATGGTGTCCTTAAAAAGCACTGTATCCTGCAAAACTATGGCTATGGAACGTCTGAGCTTGTCTTTCGGGATATCGTAAATGCTCTGACCGTCTATGGTTATCTCACCGCTGTCAACGGGATAAAATCTTGTGAGAAGATTTACTATGGTGGTCTTGCCAGAGCCTGTTGCACCGACTATGGCTATTTTCTGACCTGCTTTTACTTCAAGATCGAGGTCTTTCAGCACCTGCTTTTCAGGAACGTACGAGAAGTCGATATGCTTGAAGTCGATATCGCCTTTGACGTTTTCCACCTCAAAGTCAGCCTTGCCCTCGTCAGTTTCCTTATCGGCGTCCATGACCTCAAAGATACGCTCTGCGCCTGCTATTGCGGTCTGGATATTTGCAAACTGGTTTGCAATCTCATTGATAGGACGTGAGAACTGTTTTGAATAGAGTATAAAAGCCTGAATAGTTCCCACTGTTATAAAGCCTTTTATTGCGAACCAGCCGCCAAATGCAGCGATAAGGATAAAGCCGAAATTGGATATTAAGTTCATGCAAGGACCCATTACACCACCGAATATCTGAGCTTTTATGCCGCATTTTTTCAGATTGTTGCTCATTTTCTCGAACTTGTCAACAGCGTCCTGCTCTTTGCCATAGGAAACGACCGTTCTATATCCGACTACCATTTCCTCAACTTCGCCGTTTATCTCGCCAAGAAGCACCTGCTGTTTGATGAAGTATTTCTTCATATACTTTGTGAGTACGCCTGAAACGAATATGGTAAGGAACACTGTAGACAGTGAGATAAGGGTAAGAAGCGGTGAATACAGAAGCATTATGACAACTGTTCCCACAATTGTAAGCACACCTGAGATGAGCGAGCCTATAGACTGAGAGATAGTTGTGGAGATATTCTCGACGTCGTTTGTCATACGGCTCATTATATCGCCGTGGCTATGGGTATCGAGATATTTTATAGGAAGTCTTACAAGGCTTGAGAACAAGTCTTTACGCATGGTCTTTACTGTGTACTGTGAAAGCTTTGCGGAGAATATTCCCTGCATATAGGTGAAAACAGAGGACAGGAGATAAACTGCCCCAAGACCTATGAGAGTTTTGCCAAGTGAACCGAAGTCAACGCTTGTTTTCTTTTTGGTGAGAGTAATGCAGTCTATGGCTATCTGCTGGATAGACGGTGCGGCAAGGTTAAGCAGAGTTATGATGAGCATTACACCGATAAGAGCGAAAAACAGATATCTGTTCCTGCCTATATAGCCGATAAGCTTTTTAAGGGTGTTCTTTGCGTCCTTAGGCTTTTCCATTGTGAGCCTTGCACCGTGCGGTCCGCCCGGCTTTCTTCCGCCGGGTCCCATTGGAGACATTGGAGGCATTACACTTCACCTCCTGACGTTTTTACCTGTGAAGCGTAGATATCCTGATATACTTCGCAGGTCTTTAATAGATTTTCATGAGTATCGCAGGCACAAAGCTTGCCGTGGTCAAGGACGGCTATCCTGTCGCATGATTTTATGCTCTGGATACGCTGTGCGATTATGATAAGGGTAGTGCCGTTCATTTTGCGGTCTATCTCCGCACGGAGCTTTGCTTCTGTGCCAAGGTCGAGTGCGGAGGTGGAATCATCAAGAATGAGTATCTCAGGTTTTTTAAGTACCGCTCTTGAGATAGAAAGCCTTTGCTTCTGACCGCCTGACAGTGAAGCACCCTTTTCGGCTATAATACCCTCATAGCCTGCAGGTATCTTCTGAATGAACTCGTCAGCCTGGGCTGCCTGTGCGGCGGAGATGACCTCCTCATGGGTAGCGTTTTTGTCGCCCCACTTTATGTTGTCCTCAACTGTGCCTGAGAAAAGCTCGCTCTTTTGCAGGACTATGCCAACTTTCTTTCTAAGCTCGTCAAGCTTGCAGTCCTTGACGTTCACGCCGTCAACAAGGACTTCCCCTGCTGTGCAATCGTAAAATCTTGGAATAAGATTTACAAGTGAAGATTTTCCCGAACCAGTTGCACCTAGTATGGCGACGCTCTCGCCTGACTTTATATCAAGGGTAAGGTCTGAGATAACAGGTCTGCCCTTGGTTTCAGGATAGGAGAATGAAACGTTTTTAAAGCTCACTGTGCCCCCTGTTTTATCTGAAAGGGAAACGCTGCCGCTTTTTATAACAGGGTCAGTTTCAAGGACTTCTCTCAATCTGTTTGCAGATGCGGAAGCCTTTGCGAGGGTCTGGAACATCATAGACATCATCATTACGCCATGCAAGACCTGAGTAAGATATGTGATAGCCGCCATGACCTCGCCGACCTTCATAGATTGTGCCTGCACCTGCCAGCCGCCTATAACTATAACGGCAATAACAGACAGATTGAGTATTATCATAAGAAGCGGCTGAAGGATAGCCATAAGGGTCTGAACACGGAGGTTTGATTCCATAAGGCTTATATTTGCATCGTCAAAACGCTTTTCTTCTGTATCCTCTCTGACATAGGCTTTTACTACTCTTGCGCCTGTGACGTTCTCCTGAACCACAGAGTTTACGCTGTCAAGACGTTTTGCAACGATAGAATAGTATGGGTTTGCCTTTTTGAGAATTATTATCATCATGATTATCTCTACAGGCAAGGCACATAGGATTATTATTCCAAAGCGAACGTTCAGGGTGAGCATCATGATTATTCCGCCAAAAAACAGCAGGCTGTCACGCACCAACATTCTCAGCATGAAGTCCACCATTTGCTGGATAGCAGTTATATCCGCTGTAAGACGTGTTACCAATGAGCCTGTGGTGAACTTGTCGGTCTGTTCAAATGAAAGACCCATGACACGCTTAAAAACGTCCACACGCAGATCTCTTGAAAAGCTTTGGGAAGCTATCCCACCGAATGCAGAAGCCGCAATTCCGCAAGCTCCGCCGCCTATAAGAACAAGGAGCATGAGAAGTCCCGTTCTTATGATAAGGTTCATATCCTGACCCAGAACGCCATCGTCAACTATTTTTGACATAAGCTTTGGCTGAAGCAGGTCGCCCAGCACTTCTCCCACCATGGATAGAGGTGTCAGCACCGCAAACAGTGCATATGGCTTCAAGTATTTGCTTAGTTTTACTTTCAAAGCAGTTCCTCCTAAAATTTTATTTCAGGCTACTTATACGCAGGGGAACATTGACGGAAGATAGCAAATGCAGAGCAGTGGGCTGTCAAGGACGCCAGCCCCTACAAAATGTGTGATATAACTTTTTTATGTAGTGGCGAACAGCGTTCGCCCGCATTGCTTGTGTTTTGCTAATGATCGCATCGACTTTTCACTGCTGGTGACAAGGCAGAGCCTTTGAAATCACAGCCCTAATTGTGCATTATCTCAAGCTCCCCGGACAGCTCCTGCGCTGTCATTTTTCTGCTGAGGGAGGCTTTGTCTATCATTATGGTAACAGGCTCTTTTCCGTGGATATCAAACCAGTTGTCAGAGAAAACGCAATCTGCGGTTTTCAGGCTGAGGCAAACGCTTTTGGCGTAATTCTCAGCACAGAATGTCAGGACGAATTTATCCTCGTTTTCTGATATGCCATAGGTTATCTTTGGTTCAAGGAAGGTAAATTCTTTCGGGCGCACAAAGAGGGTTGTGCCAAAGCTCAACACCTTGCCGTTCTCCATAATGGAATATTCGAGATATTTTTCACGAGGGTCGGTACGGTTTTTAAGCTCGTCTGAAAGGTCTATGTCAAGGACGTTTTGTGCGGTAAGAGCCGGAACGCTCACGGACTTTTCTCCTCTTTGCAGAATTTCAGCTTTATTGTTTCTAAGCGTCCATTTTACTATGCCCTCAAAGGCTGTCATGCGTTCGTTAGATATATTAAGGACAGGCTTTTTTCTATCGGTATCGTCGCAGGAGATAAGGCATGGAGCGTAAAAACGCTTTGCATAATAATGCAGACCTTTCCACCTGCCGAAATAGTCGATACTTGACCATGAGATAACAGGGTTTGAATCGTTCACCTGCCAATAGGCAGAACCCATACATCTGCCTCTTGCTCTTCTCATATGCTCAACATTCGAGCGTATGCAATCCGCCTGAACGAGCTGAGAGGAATAGATGAGCTGTTTGAAATCGTACGGATATCTCACCATTTGAGCAAGATAATACATTATCTTCTCGTTGCCCTGAACACACTTCTGATGTGCCGCCATAACTGGTGAGCAAAGGTCAAAGTCGCCCTTTGTTTCATCAGCAAAGGCACGGCAGGTCTTTATATCAGGCAGGCTTTCAAAGCCGTATTCTGAGCAGAAGCGGTAATAAAATTCTCTGAACGCTTCGATAGGCTTGAAGTTGTGCCAAACGTCCCAATAGTGCATATCCCCTGCATGGTTTGAGGAAGCGTCCTTGAAGCCTCCCCCTGATGAAGGTGATGACGGCCAATAGAAGGTGTTTTCGCATGGGTCATAGGCTTTAAGCACCTGTGGGATAATATCCTCAAAAATGATAAGATAATCACGCTTTGCTTCCTCGTCCTTAGGAAGGCCCCAATATTCCCATGCGGATTCTATCTCGTTGTTGCCACACCACAGACCAAGAGAGGGGTGGTTTCTCAGGCGGATAACGTTGTCACGAACTTCCCCACGGACAGTTTCTTCAAACTCCTCTGTGAGCAGATATGCAGAGCAGGCGAACATAAAGTCCTGCCATACTATGATACCATTCTCGTCGCAGTAGTCATAGAAATACTCGTCAGGATAATAACCGCCTCCCCACACTCTTATAAAGTTATAGTTTGCGGCCTTGCAATCTGCAAGGAGCTTTCTTGTTTTCTCCTCGTTACAGCGTGTGACTATCTGGTCTTCGGGGATATAGTTTGCACCCATGGCAAATATCTTCACGCCGTTGTTTATAAAGCAGAACTCCTCGCCCCACTGATCTTTTTCACGGCTGACAGTTAAAGTTCTAAGACCTATGCGCTGTGTATTTTTATCTGTGCAAGCGTCATTTTCATCATACAAAGTCACGGCACAGATATAGAGTGGCTGTTCGCCATAGCCGTTCACCCACCAAAGCTGAGGGTCGCTTATCACAAGCTCTGTTTCATAATATTCTGCACTTTCCTCTAGGCTTATGTCGGCTTTTGCGGTGATATTGCCCTGCGGGTCGGATATTTCCACCATAGCTTTTTTACAGCCGTGGTTTTCTATATGCAAAAGGGCTTTCAAAGTCACTTTGTTATCGGTGTGCTTTTGGCTGTAGTAAACGTCAAGTATACGTCCTGCAACTGGAACGATAAGGGATACACTGCGCCATATTCCCATGTCAGGGAGCATTGGACCCCAATCCCAGCCGAACATACAATGGGCTTTTCTTATATGTGTATAGCCTGTCATGGTGGAGTCAACGCCCCAAAGGTGACGTTTTTCGTCCATTTCTTTTATGTATCTGTTTGGCGAGGTTATTTTCACTGTGAGAGTGTTGTCCCCCTCTTTGATAATACCATGGACAGGAAACTCCCACACTCTGTGCATATTGTTCACTCTGCCGAGGTGAATGCCGTTGAGATAGACGTTTGCTATGGTATCAATGCCGTCAAAGTGCAGGACAGTATGCTCGCACTCCACTGCGGCCTTGTCTGCGGTGAATGTAGTTTCAAAATCGTAATCATCATCACATATCTGTGTTGAGATATACTCGTTCTCACGATAATATGGGTCGGGTATCTTTTTATAGTCAAGCAGGGTCTTATATACAGAGCATGGAACTTTGCAATCAAAGCTCTCCTGCGAGCCTGCTTTTTTCATTTTCCAGTTATCGTTAAGGCTTACTGTTATACTCATTATTATTCTCCTTATTTATCATGGACGCAGAAAAGGTTTGTTTCCCATGCGGGGTAATATCTTTCCTGACGAATATAGAATTTGTATCCTTTGCAAAGGCTGTTTATATACAAAGGCAGGGTGATGTAATCATATGGTCTGTGATACAATGCACTGCATATTTTTGGCGCATAGCGTGAAATGGTATATTCACTGCCTTTGATAGCTTCTAGGTCTGCTCCCTCAACGTCATATTTTATATAGGTGCATTTTTTGCCTGCAAGAACGCTGTCCAGACTTCTTGCACGAACCTTTTTTCCTGCGGCATCTACTCTGCCCTGTCTGCCTGCGCCGCCTACGAAATAAAGCTCGGTATCAATGCTCCATGCGGCGGCATTGTAAAGGCTTATATTGTCATTGGCTTTTAGATTTTTCAGGCATTTCTGAAAGTTTTTTCTCTCAGGTTCGAGGGCATATATTCTCTCATACTTTCCCCCTGTGCGTGAGATAAGCTCTGCGGCAGTGTCGCCTGTGTATGCTCCCAAGTCGCAGTATATCTCGTTTTCTCCAAGGGGAAGTATCTCGGTTATCTTGTCCTTATCCGTAAATATCTCACGGAGATAAGAAAGCTTGCCTGTTATCTTGAAGGCTGTCAGCTTTTCAAAGGTAAGCTTTGAAATATCGTCATCAAAAAGGCGGTAAGCTTTTTCAGCCTGAGAATACATTGAGAGAAGCTTTTCCTTGCTGAAATTTTCATCGCCTGCGACGCACATTTCAGGGACTATGACCTCGCAGCGTTTTTCGATATTGTCTATACGCTCCATTATCTCAGGCAGGCTCGTGCCAAAGCCAAGCACAACTGTGATATTCCCAAACTGCGCTTGCACCTGAGAGAAAGTCTGCACCTTAAACCCTCTGAAGCTTTGTCCACGGACAAAATCGTCGCTTGCAAAAACACCTGTGCATTTTATGCCAAGTCTATCAAATTCATCAAGAAGCTTTTCCGCTCCATCGCCCATGCCGTATATGAATATCGGCTTTTCGCAGGTCTTGAGCCTGTCCCACGAGCTTTCAAGGGACTGAAAATATTCTTTTGAAAACATTCACACTTTCCTCTCCAAAAAAGGCTCTCACAGAAAGATCTGCGAAAGCCCCTTATTCTTATAGAACTTTATATGATATCGTCATCGATATCAAAATCATCATGATCATGGCAATGACCGCCGTCACCGCCGACCATATCTCTGCCCCTTACACGGTATCTATCACGATTTATATTGATATACTTATCAAGCTGTGCAAGCACATCTCTTGGTGCTTTTATGGACTTGACTTCCTTAATAGGCGTATCAACGTCTTTGACATTCATTACTATTGTGCCACAGCCGAACATTCTTTGTCCGAACGGCAGGACAAGCTTTTTGTCGATGACCCTATAAAGGTCAAGCTCGTCTTCCTCTATGCTGAGAAAACCCTTGCGTGTTATAAACTTATCTTCTGTGAGAAAATATCTTGTAAATGATATAGGCAGACCAAAAATCGTTCTTTTCTTATCTGTCCAAATGTAATTGATAACGTCTTTTTTCATAAAACGACGTCGCCTCCCTCAACATTATCTATAGTTTTTTACAAAGACATCATTGCAAACTGGTGGCACAAAAAAGCTGCTGACCATGTTTTTGCAACGATCCTCCCGTATATTTTACCACGCAATAAAGCTTTTGTCAAGAAATTATCCTTTGTAAAAGCTATGTAAAAATACTATTCATATACATATTTCTAATTGATTATATTTATATTAACAAATATAATATCATGCATTTATTTTAATATTTCATTAATTATATAGCAATCTTTGCTGGCGTTTTCGACTTTTTTCTACATAAAATGAGCTTTCATAACAATGTAAAGTTGATGTAAAATATAGTGAATCGTCAATTTATTCATATAATGTATTGATTTAAACGACACAAAAGCTTATTTTCTCTGTGTAAATTACAATATTTGCACAATTATCTCATTCGAAATTTGGTCATAGCCGACATTTGTTTATTTACTATGTATAGATTGTTGCGCGTTTCTTAAAACATAGTACAAAAAGCAAGAAAATTAAGTAAAAAACTTGAAATTATATCGTAAAAATGTTATACTGCAAGTGTAGTATAAAGTTAAAAAAATAAAAAAACCGGAGGAAGATTTAAAATGTGTAAAAAAGACGTGATCAAAATCCTTGTCGGAAGCCTCAATCAGGCCGGCATGAAGGTGGCAGACTATCTGAAAAAACAGGGGTACAATGTTGCGCAGTCAGACTACAATCCACTGGAGATACAGCTTGAGGTGCTTAAAAGCAAACCTGATTTTCTGATAGTTTCAGAAATAACTGAGTTTCCCTACGAACTGTGCAAAAATCTCAAAGGGGCTTGTCCTAAGCTGAAAATAATCATGCTTTCCGACAGAAAAACCAACAATGGAAACAATGGACTTGCAAAATACGCAGATATGATAATAAAAAGTCCTCTAAGCTGTGCGGATATCAAAAACGCACTCAGAGCGCTTCAGTGTCCTGACGATTCTGCAGATCCGAACATCACAATAACACGAAGCTCTGATGAGGGGTACACCAATGGCGACATACAATCTGCTATATCCACCGTGATGAAGCGGTTATGCATAACTCCGAATTATAACGGCTATGGCTACATCAAAGAGGCAATAAAAATGGCTCTTACGACAGACAAAGCCAACAGACGTGTTACAAAGGTCATTTATCCAGAGATAGCGGCGGCACATGGAGTAACCACAGTAAGCGTTGAAAGAAACATGCGCACCGCCATAAGGATCGGTTGGGAAAAGGCTCATGACAAAGACAAAGCCGAGATATTCGGTAATTTCGCCATAAGACCTGACCACTACCCCACGAACAGCGAATTTATTTTCGTTGCCGCCGAATACATAAACAGCAAATATCCAGCGGAAAAGGTATTATCAGCCACCGCTGAACATACTAGCGAAAGTAATTTATTTATCTGACAAGAAGAAAGCCGTTATGCCCACAGGCACAGCGGCTTTTTTCTATATAAACGAAACGTCCTGCAGTAAATGACAACGGGCTGCCCTGCGGACGCAGATCTTCGGCTGCGTCACCCACTGTCATACGATCACTGCAGACGCTCCGTTATCTCATTTTATGCCGACATGGTTTTTATGACACAAAAAAGCGTACCGAAAAATCGGTACGCTCAGTGTTTAAGTAAAAGCCGCCTTGCCGTCGCACAGCCGATAAACCCGCTATAAAAGCAGGGTGGGTAAAACAGCCTGAAAGCTTCACGCTCCCTTCGTCCGTTTCCGAAACGGCAAATGCGGTTTCGTTCGGGAGGTCTGCAATCCCTTTCCAGAGTCTGAATCCCTTTTTAGAAGTGTTGGATTTATAATAACTGTGCTTGTTCGCACAAGGCAGGAAACTTTTTCTGTTATTTAGTATATCACAACATATCCATAATATCAATAGGTAATTTCAGCAAATCAAAGTACATAAAATTGTACATTTTACATATTGACAAGCCTATATGCTGAGATATTTTTCTTATGACAGGTGGTCGTGATCGTGACAACCGCAGCCACAGCCGCAATCATCGTCTTCGTCCTCATCGTCAAACTCGAACATTTCATCGATACGCTCCATGAACATCTGACCGATCTTCTCATACTCGTCATCATCTTCGATAGAAGCAAGTATCTCGTCATTGTTCTCGTCATACTCAGCCTTGAGTATCACAACGTCGCCTGAATCTTCAAGGGCTTCGTCACCGTTCTCATAATAAGGAGTGAGAGCATAATACTTCTCGTCACCATATTCCATTGCGTCCAGCAGCTCAAATGTCTGCTTATTACCATTTTCGTCCTCCAGCTCGTAGAGGTCCGGCAGAAACTCGTTATCCATAATTATCCTCCTAACATGATCTTGTGCGGTATATCGGCACTTTCTGAGTGGGATATATCGAAAAAATCAGAACAGAAAGACTGTTTCTGACCACCGCAACACTTTAATTATACTACACTGCAAAATCAAAGTCAAGCGCATTTTGTAAAAGTAATATTAAATATAAAATATGCAAAAAAGTTGAGAAAAACTATTGACAAGTAACAAAAGATGTGGTATAGTATAGTCAAGGAAAAACAAAGAGCCAAACAAAAGCAGACAACAGGGTTCGCTGAAACGGTCAACGGTCTGACGATACAGTAACGATTTCAGAGGGCACGGCAAAGCGAAGTAAGGCGAGAGGTTTTCCTTATATATCACAGGCAGATCGGTGGACACAGCATATACCCGACACTAGGTACACTACAGTTCAGCAGGCGGGCAGGCTCATCGGATACCTAATAAGATATGAAAGGAGCGAGTCCAATGGACGCATCAGAGATCCAGGAGAGTATCCATAGGCTCGGCAATTTCTTAAAGTAAAAAAGGATCAAGACGCAGACGAATGAGCTGACAGGAATCCAGACATATATGATTTACACAGGAAGAAATTGCAGAGCCTCATGGATTAATCACAGCACAGAGTTACTGCAATTTAAGGATACTCTCAAATTTACAATTGAATATTTTGCAACTTTTATATAAGGAGTGATCGACATGATCGGTTACAGAAGGTTTGCAAATAAAATTTAGACAGGAGTGTTTCCAATGCACAATTTCAGCTTTTCAGAGGTAAAGAAATAAACTGAAAGAGTGATTCCAATGTAAAATTTAGCTTCTGAACATAAAAAGCTCACAGAGCTATAAAAATCAAATAAATTTCGAGGAGTGGTGCATATGAAAATGCACAAAAGGAACTTGAACATGAAATAGAATGGAGTGAGTCCGCCAAGAAATTTACGAGCTTAATGCTCTTACCGATTTGATTTACTGACTAAGATTTTTCTAAAGATCATATAAAATACTGAAGGAGTGGTGCGTTATGAAAATGCACTCAAGGCTTTTGAACATCTGATATTTGGAGGTGAATCCGCCAGTTACTTCAGCAAGGCTTATCTGATATGATGAGCATAAGATCTTGAAATTATGCGAAAGGCGATAATTCCAATGGAAATGTAATAAGTTTCATTGACAATAAAATTTCACGAAAGGTGTTAAGTCCGATGGCACGTTAAGTTTTATCCACTGAGGCATAACTTAATATTTTGAAAGGAAATAAATCCAATGGAAAGGTAATTTGCACTTAGAGATTATTTTTACCGAAAGGAAATAGATCCAATGGAATAGCTTATATTATGCGGACAGAATTTTACTGAAAGGCGTGAGTCCAAAGTACAATTTAGCATGAGTTTACGACTAGAATTTTCAGAAGGGCGTAATACCAATGGCATAATCAATATGAACGTACATACTTAACTATGTGGTGTATTCAGATATCACATAGTTAAGTTTTTTTGTGTAAGGGGTTGGACGTCGAGGACGCCGTCCCCTACAATATTCAAAAAAACAAGAAAGCACCCTGCGGTCAATGCAGAGTGCTTTTATTTTATATCATATTTTCAAGGAAAGCCACTGTCTTTGGATCGTATGTAAGATCCTGCGCTTCCATATCCTCGTCAAGCTGCCACAGCTTTGTTACTGCGAAAACTGACGATACAAAAAACGGCTGGCTGTTCAGATAGCCGAGGGTTATCTTTGCCGGAGTGTCCCCCGTCTGCTCGCTGAGCTGTTTTACCTTTGCAAGTCTTGCAAGATTAGCAGGGCCTGCATATTGTCCCTCAGGGAGATTGTTTGCAGCGTCGCCCTTTGCAAGCTTCGCAAAAAAGCCCTTTGCCTGCGGTGAGAACGCCATAACAGGAAAATCATGCTTCTTGTACCAGCGGAACTCCTTTGTATCCATACAAACAAGAGTATTGTCACCGAAAGTTTCAACGCTCGAATGTGCAAGGCTGTAGTTTATCTGACTGATCCTGATAGGCTCCATGCCGTTTTCCTCTGCAAACTTATTCGCTTCCTCTATCCTCTGAGTTGTCCAGTTTGAAACGCCTATAAAATGTATCTTTCCGCTCTCATAAAAATCATTGAGAACTGGCATTATCTCTTCCACAGGTATCTTCGGGTCGTCACGATGAAGAAAATAAATATCCACATAGTCAACGCCCAGCACTCTCAGGCTTGCTTCAAGATCCTTTGTAAGCTCTTCCCTGCTAAGACGGCTTTCGTCCATATGACCCATTTCAGGGTGACCGCCCTTTGTGGCAATACAAATTTTATCACGATTGTTTCTGGCTTTGAGCCATCTGCCTATTACGCCCTCGCTGGAATTGTGACCATTCTCCAGCCAGTCGCAGTAAACTCTTGCGGTATCGATACACCAGCCGCCAAGCTCTACATATTTGTCGAGAAACTCAAAATACACATCGTCACAATCGTTTCTCTCAAAACCTGCCGCACCAAAAGTCAGGGCAGGGACTTTCATTTCATATCTGTCGTTTTTCAACACATAGCTTATCATGTACTCTTCCCCCTTGGCATACAATTTTCTATACTATTTATCATCACTATGTCTATCAATATATTATTATACCATATAAAAAGGACTTTTTCCACAGAATTTTGTTAAATTTTATTTTTTCATAAAAACCCCTTGACAAGTCGGTAAACTTGATATATAATTGTAAAGGTTTATGACTTTACAGAAATCCATTAGGAGGTAAGCGGTATGAGTAAAAATTTGCAAAACAGCGTTTTGCTCGACTTGTATGGCTGCCTGCTCACTGATAAACAAAACGAGATCATGGATCTTTATTACAATGACGATCTGTCGTTGGGAGAGATCGCCGCACAGCTAGATATCTCAAGACAGGGCGTTCATGACGCTATAAAAAAATGTGAAACTGCAATGGCTGATTATGAAGAAAAGCTAGGTCTGCTAAAACAGCAGGAGGCTTATCTGGCAGAGCTTAAAGAGTTCAAGGCTCAGGCTATGGACGTTTTTAACGAGTGTAAAAAAAAGAATTATGCGAGAGATATCGCCGAAAAGGTGATAGTGCTTCTTGAAAATCTCGATTCTAAGCTTGATGAATTTGACAACGCAGAATATACCGAAGAAGAATAGATATAGATAAAAAAAATTATACGGAGGACAGCTTATGGCGTTTGAAGGACTTTCAGAAAAACTAAACGGCGTGTTCAAGCGTCTTAAATCAAGAGGTAAACTTAGCGAAGCCGATGTAAAAGAGGCAATGCGTGAAGTTAAAATGGCTCTGCTTGAGGCTGACGTTAGCTACAAGGTAGTAAAAGATTTTATTGCCAAGGTAACAGAGAGAAGCGTTGGCGAGGAAGTGCTGAAGAGCCTTACTCCTGGTCAGCAGGTCATAAAGATAGTTAATGACGAGCTTATAAAGCTCATGGGCGAGGCTAACTCGAAGATAAACTTCCCTAACAAGCCGCCTTGCATCATAATGATGTGCGGTCTTCAGGGTTCAGGTAAAACAACACACGCTGCAAAGCTTGCGAAGATGTTCAAGAAAGAGGGCAAGCGTCCTCTGCTTATAGCAGCCGACGTTTACAGACCTGCGGCTATTGAACAGCTTAAAGTTGTGGGCGAGAGAGCCGAAGTCGCAGTATTTGAAATGGGTCAGATAGACCCACGAAAGATAGTAAAAGAGGGTATCAAGCACGCCAAGGATTACGGCAATGACCTTGTTATCATAGATACGGCAGGACGTCTTCACATTGATGAGGAGCTTATGAACGAGCTTAAAGACATCAAGAAGATCGCTGAGCCGAACGAGATAATGCTCGTTGTCGACGCCATGATCGGTCAGGACGCTGTAAAGGTAGCTTCAAGCTTTGACGAGGCTCTTGGTATCGACAGTGTTATCCTTACAAAGCTCGACTCTGACACAAGAGGCGGAGCGGCGCTTTCAGTGCTTGCTGTAACAGGTAAGCCTATCAAGTTCGTTGGTATGGGCGAAAAGCTTGACGAGTTTGAGGCTTTCCACCCTGAAAGGATGGCTTCAAGAATACTTGGCATGGGCGATATGCTCACACTTATCGAGAAAGCTACTCAGACAGTTGACGAGAAGGACGCCAAAAAGCTTGCAGAAAAAATGCAGGAAAAGGGCTTTGACCTTAACGACTTGCTGGAGCAGATGAAGCAGATACAGAAAATGGGCTCTATGAAGTCTATTATCAGAATGCTTCCAGGCGCAAACAAGGTAACAGACGAGCAGGTGGAGCAGGGTGAGGTTCAGCTGAAAAAGACTGAGGCTATGATAAATTCAATGACAAGGGCTGAAAGAGAAAAGCCTGCGATCATTGACCCTAAGAGAAAAAGACGTATCGCTGCCGGAAGCGGCACGCAGGTATCTGACGTAAATCAGCTTCTTAAGCAGTTTGAACAGATGCAGAAAATGATGAAGCAGTTCGGCATCGGCGGAAATCTTCACGGAAAGAAATCCAGAAGAAACAGAGCGGCACTTCTCAAAGGACTTGGCGGCGGAATGCCACAATAGTTGATAAGCTATCAGCAATCAAGTGATTGATTTGATATATGAAGTTTTTTATGGAGGTGAAAATACAATGGCAGTAAAGATCAGACTCAGAAGAATGGGTGCTAAGAAGGCTCCTTTCTACAGAATCGTAGTTGCTGATTCAAGATATCCAAGAGACGGACGTTTCATCGAAGAGCTGGGCTACTATGACCCAACTAAGGAACCTTCTGTACTCAAGGTTGACGACGAAAAGGCAAAGTCTTGGATTGCTAACGGTGCACAGCCAACTGATACAGTTAAGGCTCTTCTCAAGAAGAACGGCACTATCTAATAGCTGACAAGACAATTCAGACGGTGAGCCACCTATCCCACCACTTCGCTTGCCGTTTTCGGCGGGGAAAACGCTTCCCTGCCGCATTTTCGTGGGAGAATGGAGATATTTTTATGAAAGAATTACTCGAAACTATAGTTTCTGAGCTTGTTGAAAACAAAGACGCTGTTGAGGTCGTTGTTGACGAGCCTAACGCAGAGGGTATCGTGGTTTATCATCTTCACGTTGCTCCGGACGATATGGGCAGAGTTATCGGCAAGCAGGGCAGGATCGCAAAGGCTATAAGAGTCGTAATGCGTGCCGGTGCTTCCCGTGTGGATCAGAAAATAATGGTAGAGATAGACTGATAGTTCAGTGAATAAATCATCACCCTGTACAGATAATAGTATGGGGTGATTTTTTTTGCGTATAAATAAAAAATGCTTCAATGCGTTCACAGGTATAGCCGTGGGGATATGCAATGGATTTTTCGGTTCAGGCGGCGGAATGATAGCAGTGCCTATGCTTGAAAAAGGCGGCAGCGAGGCGAAAAAAGCTCACGCCACGTCAATTGCCATAACGCTTCCATTGTCTATTATAAGCGGACTTGTATATTTCAAGGGCGGAAGTCTTGACTTTTCGCAGGCAGTGAAATTCATACCACTTGGGATAGTTGGTGCGGCAATGGGTGCAATGCTTATGAAAAAGCTTTCAAACAGCCTGCTAAAACGTATTTTCGGCGCACTCATGATAATAGCTGGAGTGCGGATATTTATGAAATAGGGTGATATTACGGCTTGGTATACAATATGTGCGGTGGCTTTTCTCACAGGTATCTTTGCCTCCATGGGTCTTGGGGGCGGAATGGTGCTTATAGTTTATCTGACGGTCTTTGCAGGCTTTTCGCAACTAGCGGCGCAGGGGATAAACCTCGTGTTTTTTATCCCCATCGCAATAATAAGCCTTGTGCTTCACACTAAAAACAAGCTTGTGGAATGGAAAAAAGCCGTTCCCGCAGTTTTGTGGGGAACGGCTGCTGTTATCATATCAGCATGGCTTGCAAACAGGATAGAGCAAAGCCTGCTTTCAAAAGCTTTTGGTATTTTCCTTATCCTAATGGGACTGAAAGAGTTATTTTTCAAGAGTGAAAAGCACGAGTTCAAAAGGGTCTGAGAAACGCTGTGTCCAGCCACTGTTGCCTACTCCCCTTGACACCACAAGCGTTGTATCGTTCACGCTGTAAATGCCGTCGGTATATTTCGGGAACAAGCCCTGACCGGGTGCATAAAGACCGTTCACAAGAGGAAGTCTTATAAGTCCGCCATGTGCGTGACCTGTGAAGTCTATGTCTATATGCGTACCACACTGAACAGCCGTTTTGCTGAAATAATTGCAGTCCTCAGGGTAGTGGTTCAGGAGAATGACAAAATCCTCTTTTGCCTGAGAAAAAGCCTCGCTGTCATTATCCATATTGTCAAATCCCAACAGGCTTATAGTATCACCATTTCGTGTGAGTGTGGTATGCTCGTTATAGAGGACGTTTACACCATAGCTTTCACAGCCTGCAACAAACTGTTCCCTTTCCTCCTGAGAAAGATTATATTCATGGTTGCCCATAACAAGATACACCGGGCATATCTCAGGAAGCTTTTTCATAAACTCAAGGGAACGGTCAACATCGGGGAAGATCTGGTCAACACTGTCCCCTGTAACAAAGATATAGTCAGGCTCACAGTCTTTGACCTTTTCCGTCAGCCTATCTATATAGCCCTTGCCCCACTCGTTGTGGAAGTCAGATATCTGAACTATCTTACAGCCCTCGAAGCCCTCAGGTAAGTTATCAAAATGCGCTGACAGCTTTTTGACCTCGATATAGGTATTAGACCACACGAAATCGGCTAATATCATTACCACAAGCACTATTATCACTATGATGATATTTCTTTTCTGCTTTTTAGTCAGCCTGCTTTGCTTTTTTTCTTCTGTATTCAAGATAGCCCTCCAAAATTATCGTTGCGGCAACTGTATCTACAACAGCCTTTCTTGCCTTTCCCCTGACGTTTGTTTCGTTAAGGATATTGTGTGCTGTGACAGTTGTGGAACGCTCGTCCCACATTCTCACCGGCAGGTCGGTACGCTCTTTCAAAAGCTCGGCAAACGCCCTGCACTTCTCTGCTCTTGGTCCCTCTGTGCCGTTCATGTTTATAGGCAGACCTACTATTATCTCACCTGCACCGTATTCAGCAGCTGTCTGAGCCGCCTTATCTGCAAGCCTTTCGGCGTTTCTCTCAGGAACAGTGCCGATAGGAGAAGCAAGAAACTCAGAGCGGTCGCTTATTGCGAAGCCTGTTCTTGCGTCACCATAATCTATTGCCATTATTTTCATTTTGCGCACCTCTATATCAAGACTTTTCTTATCATTATATCATAACACTGTCTGTAAAACAAGTCCTAAAGCAGGATTTTGGAAATTAAACTGCAAAAAGCGCAATGTAGAAGAGTTCTCTGCATACCATTTGCTTAAAAAAGTAAAATAGTTCCTTAAATACTGTGATTATTTGTGCATTATGGTTATTGATTTTTACTTTTAATTATGTTATAATGCTTTATTATCAGAGGGTATGCACAAATGTCAGGGTTAAGTTTTGTGCAAAATTATATTATATAAGAATTGGAAAGGAAAAAGAAAAATGAAGAAATTTTTATCAGTAGCAATGTCTGCTATCATCGCCTGCGCTTCAATATTCTCATGCACACTGACAGCTTTTGCCGAAAACGCAGAAACAGAAGACGTTACTATCGACTGCTCTTCCGCAGCGACTTGTAGCAATTGGGAACAGTCTATCACTGTCGATCAGGCAACTTTCAACGCAACAAGGCTTACAAAGGATTCAGAGATAATCGTCACATTCAAGAGCGAGGAAATAAACGAAAAGGCAGGAAACAAATACAATGCTGAGCTTATTTTCCAGAGCTGGGACAACACCACTACATCAGTTGCTCAGGACGGTGCGGTATGGGCAAAGATAGCACCTGTGAAGTTTGACGATTCATCAGCTACATATGATTTTGAATCTATCGCAACTGCATACGGCACGGACGATTTCAGTCAGGTATACAACATCATAATCGGTGCGACTGACAGGGCAAAGATAACAGTAACAGGCATAACGGTAACGAACTGCAAGACAAAGACTTATGCAGAAAAGGAAGAAAAAGACTCAAAGGGAACAAACCCTATTATCATAGTTATTGCGGTCATCGCAGGAATTGCTATCGCAGTTGTGGTAATTGTGATAATCATGAACAAGAAGTCAAGCGAAGCCTTTGACGTAAGCACCGGCAAGTTCGTTGACAAGAAAAATCTTTTTGATGAGCCTAAGAACTATGAGGACGAGAAGAAATAAAAAATAACGCTATCAGCAGGAGGACGAGCAGTTCGTTCTCCTGCTTTTTTTATACCAGAAATATTGACTTATAGACGGAGTTATGGTATTATATTAAAAGGTATATTTAATAATTGGAGGCTATATAAAATGTCAATATTTAAACTTGATCCAGCATTTAAGGACTACATCTGGGGCGGTACCAGACTTAGAGATGAGTACGGCAAAAAGTGCGATTATGATAAGGTCGCAGAGAGCTGGGAGCTTTCTTGTCACAAGGACGGTCCAAGCGTTGTGGCTGACGGTGAATACAAGGGTCTGACACTCAATGAGTATATCGAAAAGGCAGGCAAGGGCGTTCTTGGCAAGAACTGCGAAAGATTTGAGAACTTCCCTATCCTTATCAAGCTCATTGACGCTAAGGACAATCTTTCTGTACAGGTACACCCTGACAACGATTATGCAATGAGAGTTGAGGGCGAATACGGCAAGACAGAAATGTGGTATGTTGTTGACTGTGACGAGGGTGCAACTCTTCTCTACGGTTTCAAGCACGAGATAACAAAGGAAGAATTTGCAAGAAGGATCGCTGACAACACGCTTCTTGAAGTAACAAACGCTGTACCTGTTAAGAAGGGCGACGTTTTCTTCATCAAGTCAGGCACGCTCCATGCTATCGGCAAGGGTATCCTTATTGCTGAGATACAGCAGAACTCAAACACTACATACAGAATTTATGACTATGGCAGAGTTGGCAAGGACGGCAAGCCTAGAGAGCTTCACGTTAACAAGGCTCTTGACGTAACAAAGCTTGCTCCTGCTGAGCAGTATCCTGAGACACCTGTTGAGAAGAAGGACGGCTATGACATAAAGCTTCTTTCAAAATGCGAATACTTCACAACATACAGAGTCAACGTTGAAACAAAGGCTGAGCTTGACGCTGACGAAAACAGCTTCAACAGTATTCTCGTTCTCGAGGGTGAGCCTGTTATCAGCGGCGGCGAAACTGTTTCTGCAAAGAAGGGCGAAAGCGTATTCATTTCAGCAGGCACAGGCAAGTATACTGTTGAGGGCAAATGCACATTTGTGCTTACAAAGATAGACTAAGGTGAGATAAATGCTTAAACTTGACCTGAAAAAGGAGATAGGTGAGCTTGGCGCACTTGTGATCGCTTTTATTATCGGATTTGTGGCAGGCTCATTTTGGATAGGTCTTATCAGCTTTGTAGTGCTGGAGCTTGTGTATCTTCTGGTATATGACGCCATAGCAAAAAAGGCTGAAGCCCAAAAGCCAAAAGAGGAAAAGGAAGAGATAAACTTTCACGAATATGACGATGACACTGAGAGCGATAACGCTCAGTAAGCTCAGAAAATAAAAGGGAGAAATTATTATGAAGTATTACATTGGTATTGATCTTGGCGGCACTAACATTAAAGCAGGTGTTGTAAATGAAGAATTTGAGATAATCGCAAAGGCTACCTGCAAGACCAATCTGCCAAGACCCGCGGAGGAGATCTGCGAGGATATGGCTAAGGTCGCTTTGGAAGCTGTAAAGAACGCAGGGCTGGAGATAGAGCAGATAGAGTCTGTAGGTATCGGCACACCTGGCACTGCAAATTCTGACACTGGCGTTATTGAGTATTCAAACAACCTTGGTTTCCTTAACTTCCACGTTGTTGACCTTATGAAGAAGTTTATCGACAAGCCTTGCTATGTTGAAAATGACGCTAACGCTGCGGCATACGGCGAGTATGTTGCAGGTGCAGCAAAGGGTGCGAACGACGCTGTTTGCATCACTCTGGGCACAGGCGTAGGCGGAGGAATAATCATTAACGGAAAGATATATTCAGGCTTCAACTTTGCAGGTGCTGAGATAGGTCACACTGTTATCGACCCTAACGGTCCGCAGTGTACTTGCGGCAGACACGGCTGCTTTGAGGTATTTTCTTCTGCAACAGGTCTTGTAAGAATGACAAAAGAGGCTATGTTCGAGGACAAGGACTCTATCATGTGGAAAATGAACGAAGAGGACGGCAAGGTATCCGCAAGAACTGCGTTCAACGCCATGAGAGCAGGCGATAAGGCAGGCAAGGAAGTTGTTGACAAATACATAAAGTATCTTGCTTGCGGAATCACAAACACAATAAACATTTTCCAGCCTGATATTCTCTGTATCGGCGGCGGCGTATGCAACGAGGGCGACCCTCTGCTTTTGCCACTGAAAGAGCTTGTGGCTAAGGAGATTTACACAAAGAACTCAGCAAAGAACACTGAGATAGTTATTGCAAAGCTTGGAAATGACGCAGGCATTATAGGTGCGGCATTCCTTGGACTTTCACACAAAAAGTAATAAAGATGTAAAGGGGAATTCAAAATGGGACTTTTCGACAAGATATTAAAAGGTGCTGTAGACGCTATCGACAACGCTGCGGCAAAGAACGGCAATGGTCCGACAGGACTTAAAGACCTGTTCAATCAGGCTATGGATAAAAAGAATGAAGCTATAAACGGCACTTCAAGCTCCACGGCTTCAAGCAAACCAAACACTGCCACTTCAAGCACAAGTTCAAGCAAGAGAAGCAATTGTGCTTATACAAGACCGACATATACCACACCGCAGGAAGTTCTTGACACAGCGAGCATTCCTGCAAAGCCGTCAAGAGAGATAACCTATGAGATATTCGACGGCAAGGACGCAGAAATAAGGGTGAAAGTATCATTTGACCTGAGCGGTGATTTCATCGAAACAGAATGTGAATTTGATTATGGCGCAATGTATCTGCCAAACTGTGATGATGATTTTGATGACAATTACTCTGACAGCAATACACCTTATTTTGAAATGGTAAGTGCGCCTGATGACGAGATATACTATATGATAGATAAATGTCAAAATGGCGGCACGCCTGACAATGCAATGATGTTCCTGCGTGTTGATGATATGGGACCTAGAATACAGTTCAAAGCCAAGGTGAAAAACAGGTTTGGCAAGATAGAGTATTTTTATAACTGTCAATTTCATGATGAGTTCAACCCCCAAAGCTACATCGGCGTATGTTACAATGCTGATGTTGTTGGTACTCCACTTGAGAAAAAGCTTATGGCTGCTGTTGACGAAGCGGCACGCACATTCCGCAGAGAAGTAGTTAAAATAGAGGACAGACCATTCCGCTAAGGAGGACAAAACGAAATGAAGTTCAGTATAATAGGATTTATACCTACTTTGTTTTTGCTGATACCTGTGATAGCAGCCTGTTTCAAGACACCTGCCGACAAGCCTGAGCTTGAGGACGAGAACATTATCGTCTTTATCGCAAAGTGTGTGGGCAGATTTGGCTGCATAGGCTATATGTGCCTTGCTATCGGAGATTACAAGGTAGGCTTTTCAAGCAAGCTGCTTTTCATAATATGGGCTGTTGTTGCACTGCTCGTTATCGCACTTTATTGGGTGCTTTGGATAAGGCATTATAAAAAAGGCAATCATTTTGAAGATATTTACGGCACAGGGATCCCACTTTTCATCATCCCTGCGGCATTCGTGCTTGTGACAGGTATCTTCTCAATGAATTTTATGCTTATCATATTCTCAGTGCTGGATATCGTTTGCGAATACTGCTCTGCATACGGTGTAAGAAAGCGTCTGCACCCTGCAAAGGCAGAGGAAAGCTCAGACGAGGCTGAAACAAAAGAGAATGAGGACGGAGAATAATACCGCTCTCAGTAATATATTTTTCAAAAGAGGTAATAAAAATGGCGTGTAATTATTTTTGTGACGGAGTAGACAAAGCTCCACAGAGATCACTTTTCAATGCTCTTGGCATGACAAAGGAAGAAATGGACAGACCTCTCGTTGGTATCGTATCTTCATATAATGAGATAGTTCCTGGTCACATGAACATTGACAAGATAGTTGAAGCTGTTAAAATGGGCGTTGCAATGGCAGGCGGAACACCTGTTGTATTCCCTGCTATCGCTGTTTGCGACGGTATCGCTATGGGTCACATGGGAATGAAATATTCTCTCGTTACCCGTGACCTTATCGCAGACTCAACAGAGTGCATGGCTTTGGCACATCACTTTGACGCTCTTGTTATGATACCAAACTGCGACAAGAACGTTCCTGGTCTGCTCATGGCAGCCGCAAGAGTAAACGTTCCTACTATTTTCGTATCAGGCGGTCCAATGCTGGCTGGTCACGTTAAGGGCAAAAAGACTTCCCTTTCAAGCATGTTCGAGGCTGTTGGTACTTACAACGCAGGCAAGTTCACTCTTGATGACGTTGAGGAATTTGAGAACAAAGCCTGTCCGACTTGCGGAAGCTGTTCAGGTATGTACACTGCAAACTCTATGAACTGCCTTACAGAAGTTCTTGGCATGGGTCTTAGAGGAAACGGCACTATCCCTGCTGTATATTCTGAAAGACTAAAGCTTGCAAAGCACGCAGGTATGCAGGTAATGGAGCTTTACAAGAAGAACATCAGACCAAGAGATATCATGACAAAGGACGCTTTCATCAACGCTATCACAGCTGATATGGCGCTTGGCTGTTCAACAAACTCAATGCTTCACCTCCCTGCTATCGCTCACGAGTGCGGAGTAGAGCTTGACCTTGACTTTGTAAACGAGATATCAAAGAGAACGCCAAACCTCTGTCACCTTGCTCCTGCCGGTCACACATACATGGAAGACCTCAACGAAGCAGGCGGAGTTTATGCAGTTCTCAGTGAGCTTAACAAGAAAAACCTTATCAACATAGACTGCATGACTTGCACAGGCAAGACAGTAGGTGAGAACATCAGCGGCGTTGTAAACAAGAACCCTGAGCTTATCAGACCAATAGACAATCCATACTCACAGACAGGCGGAATCGCAGTTCTCAGAGGAAATCTTGCTCCTGACACCTGCGTTGTTAAGCGTTCAGCCGTTGCACCTGAAATGCTTGCACATGAGGGTCCTGCAAGAGTATTCGACTGCGAGGAGGACGCTATCGCTGCTATCAGAGGTGGCAAGATAGTTGAGGGCGACGTTGTCGTTATCCGTTACGAGGGACCAAAGGGCGGTCCTGGAATGAGAGAGATGCTCAATCCTACATCTGCTATCGCAGGCATGGGTCTTGGCTCAACTGTTGCACTTATCACTGACGGACGTTTCAGCGGTGCTTCAAGAGGTGCTTCTATCGGTCACGTTTCACCTGAGGCAGCCGTAGGCGGTCCTATCGCACTTGTTGAAGAAGGAGATATGATAGCAATAGATATCGACAACTGCTCTATCACACTTAAAGTATCTGACGAGGAGCTTGCTGAAAGAAGAAAGAACTGGAAGCCAAGACAGCCAAAGGTAACAACAGGCTATCTTGCAAGATACGCTTCACTTGTAACTTCTGCAAACAGAGGTGCTATACTTCAGATAAAGGACTAATATCCGACACAAAATAATAAGGGAGAAAGGCGGAATAATATGAAAAAATTCATTTCAGGCTTGCTTGGAATACTCTTTGTAGTTCTTGTAGTAGTAGGTGTTTTCATCTGTACATATGTATTCAATCAGCCGTCAAGATCAGGCGATTCAAGAGAGCTTATCTCTGGAACATGGACAGATAAGGACGCAAACATTACTTTTGAATTCTCTGACGAGGGCGATTTCACTATCACTCGCGCTGATGACAGCTCAGTTATCGCAAAGGGCTGGTTTAAAATTCAGGAGGACGGGGGAAGCGGAAAGATACAGCTTCTTGTAAATCCGTCTGACAGAGATACAACTGTTGATATCGGTCTGAGAATGAAGTTCTTCTCGACTATTTCCTACAAAAACCTTTCTGTACCGTCTGAGGACGAGGGCGACAAGGTCGCTACCTGCAAGTTCATTTTCCAGAACTCCGACGGAGTTTACTCATGCGAGAGAAAAGACTCTGACGGCTCGTTCTACGACGGCAAATAACGAATTTTCAAGGGCTACGGCTGAACGATATGTTTAGCCGCAGCTTTTGTGCAGTAAAGACTTGATTAAGATAAAAAAGGAGTAAAAATGGAGCTACTGATCAAAAATATCCGTGCCTGCGACCCGCAGACAGGGCTTGACGGTATAACGGACATAGGCATTGACGGAGGAAAGATAGTCAGCCTTGGAAAAACTGACGAGCATGCTCAGAGAGTTATCGACGCAAAGGGCAAGCTTTGTGCATTGCCCGGGCTTTTCGATATGCACGTTCACTTTCGTGACCCAGGTCTTACCTACAAGGAGGACATCATCACAGGTGCGAACGCCGCAAAGGCAGGCGGTTTCACGGGCGTCGCTTGTATGCCGAACACAAAGCCGCCTATCGACTCCCCTGAGGGCGTGAAATACGTTTTTGAAAAGGCAAAGAAAACAGGTATCGACGTTTTCCCTATTGCCTGCGTTACAAAGGGCATGAAAGGTCAGGAGCTTTGCGACTATGACGAACTCAAAGCCGCAGGAGTTACCGCCATTTCAGATGACGGCAGACCTGTTGAGAACGCTGAGCTTATGCGTCAGGCTATCGAAAAGACTAACGAGAACGGTCTTATCGTGACTTCTCACTGCGAGGACTTGAAGATAATAAATGGTGGTATCATCAACAAGGGCGAGATATCCGAAAAGCTTGGCGTAAAGGGCATGGACAGAGCCTCTGAGGACTATATCACTGCCCGTGAGATATGCCTTGCAATGAGCTGCAATGCGAGAGTTCACATATGCCACGTTTCCACCAAAGGCTCTGTGAACATCATAAGAGCGGCGAAAAAGGACGGCGTTAAGGTCACCTGCGAAACTGCTCCACACTATTTTACGTTCACAGACGAAAAGCTTTTAGCCCGTGACGCAGATTTCAGAATGTCGCCTCCACTTAGAACTGAGGAGGACAGAGCGGCTGTTGAGGAAGCTGTTCTTGACGGCACTATCGACTGCATCATCACCGACCACGCTCCACACTCCGCAGAGGAAAAGGCTGACTTTGAGAAAGCCCCAAACGGCGTCGTTGGACTTGAAACTTCCCTTGCGGCAACGCTCACAAAACTTTACCACAGCGGCAAGTGCGGTCTTGACAAGATTGCAGAGATAATGTCGGTAAATCCGAGAAAGATAATGGGACTTGAGCCTATCAAGATAGCAGTGGGCGAAAGATGCGATCTTTGTATCTTTGACCCTGACTATGAATGGGAAGTTATCCCTGCGGAGCTTAATTCAAAGAGCAAAAACAGCGTGTTCAAAGGCACAAGGCTCAAAGGCAAGGTAATGTACACAATATGCAGAGGAAAGCTCGTTTTTGAGCTTTAATATAAAAATATCCGAAAGGAAGATAAAAATGGCATTTGACAGACTTATTGAAAATATCGTAAAGACACAGAACCCGTCAGTAGTGGGGCTTGACCCAAAGCTTGACTATGTTCCTGAATACATCAAGGAAAAGAAGTTCAAGAAATACGGCAAGACGCTCAAGGGTGCGGCAAAGGCTATATGGGAATTCAACAAGACTATAATCGACGAGATACACGATATCTGCCCTGCTATCAAGCCACAGGCTGCATACTATGAAATGTATGGCTACGAGGGTGTAAAGACCCTTTACAAGACTATACAGTATGCAAAGGAAAAAGGAATGTTCGTCATGACAGACGGCAAGAGAAACGATATTGGCGCAACTATGGAAGCTTATGCAACCGCACATCTTGGTCTTACTGACGTTGGCGGTGAGCTTGTGGAAGCTTTCGGTGCAGACGCTCTCACTGTAAACGGCTATCTCGGCTCAGACGGAATCAACCCGCTTCTTGACCAGTGCAGAAAATATGACAAGGGCATTTTCGTTCTTGTAAAGACATCAAACAAGTCAAGCGGTGAGCTTCAGGATCTTATGATCGGCAACAAGACAGTTTATGCCACAATGGGCTCAATGTGCGAACTGTGGGGCAAGGACGTTATGGGCAAGTATGGCTACAGCGGTGTTGGCGCAGTTGTGGGTGCGACTTATCCTGAGCAGCTTGCTGAAATGAGAAAGGCTCTGCCGCACACATTCTTCCTTGTACCGGGCTACGGTGCACAGGGCGGCGGTGCTGAGGGCGTATCAAAGGCATTTGACGATCACGGACTTGGCGCTATCGTAAACTCCTCCCGTGGCGTAATGTGTGCATACAAGAAAGAGGATAACTGTGACGAGCATGATTTTGCAAAGGCTGCAAGACGTGAAGTTATCAGAATGAAAGAGGATATAATCTCATATCTGCCAAAGATCACACTTGAATAAACACTAAAGGAGTGACTGAGTATGACAGCAAAGGGCGTTATATTGTTTACAGCGACGGTGGGAGCTTTGCTATTATGCTCCTGCGCAAAGAACGAGGATACAAGCTCTTTGACAGAAAGTCAGCAGGAGCAAAGCGATTTTCCAAGATGTATCGTAGGCGAGTGGAAATGCCGTGAAACGCCCCTTGACAACAGCGAGCTTTATTCTGGCTATCTCAGCCTTATTATCCGTTCAAACGGCAATTATCTCATGTATGATGCAGAAGCAGGCAATCCCTGCTTAAAAGGCACTATCGAAATGGACAGCGACGATCTTGATCTTATCTTTGTTGACGACAGCGGAGTGGATTTTGCACCCCCTGCAGGGTGGGAGAATATGTCCAAAAGGCAGGAGATAAGCTATTTTGCTGACGCTTACACGCTAAAGCTTACTTATACTGATAATGATAACTCGGTCACTCTCGTTTTTGATGCGGTGAACGCTCCGAATGAGGTAAAGAACTAAGTACAGGGAGGATTTTTAATGTACAAGCAGGGTAAATACCCAATAGTTTCAAAAAAGACCCTTGCAAAAGGAATTTTTGACATTGAGATATACTGTCCGCACATTGCAAAGGCGGCAAAGGCAGGACAGTTTGCACAGGTGCAGGCAGAGGGCTTTTTCCTCCGCAGACCTATCTCTATTTGCGATATCAACAAGGACAAGGGTACTATCCGCCTTGTTTTTGAGGTAAGAGGTCACGGCACTGACAAGATAAGCGAGCTTAACAAGGGCGACCTTGTTGACATTATCGCACCGCTGGGTAACGGCTTCAAGGTGCTTGAAAAGGGCAAAAAAGCTGTCTGTATCGGCGGCGGCATAGGCACACCTCCAATGGTGGGCATTGCAAAGGAATACGGCGAGAACGCCACTGTTATAAGCGGTTTCAGAAACGCTGCGGCTGTTATTTTGCAGGAGGACTTCAAAGCCATGGGCTGTGACGTTCAGCTTTGCACTGACGACGGCTCGGCAGGAAGAAAAGGCTTTGTTACTGACGCACTTCTTGACGTGCTTAAAAGCGAAAAGCCTGATATCGTTTATGCCTGCGGTCCAATGATAATGCTGAAAAATATCACAAAGATATGTGAGGAAAACGGCATTTACTGTCAGGTATCTCTTGAGCAGAGAATGGCTTGCGGCGTGGGTGCGTGTCTTGTATGCGTATGCCGCACTGTCAAGGACGGTCAGGAGTTCAATTCTCACGTTTGCAAGGACGGTCCTGTATTCGACAGCGAGGAGGTAGTGTTTGATGAATAGGATAAATGTGAATTTCTGCGGAGTTGAGTTCAAAAACCCTGTTATCCCTGCAAGCGGAACATTTGGCTACGGCAGAGAGTACGAGCAGTTCTATCCCCTTTCAAAGCTGGGCGGAATATCCGTAAAAGGCACTACGCTTCACCGCCGTGAGGGCAACCCAGGTCCTAGAGTTGCGGAAACTCCAAGCGGTATGCTCAATTCTGTTGGACTTCAAAACGGCGGCGTTGACAAGTTCATAAACTACGAGCTTCCAAACCTTGTAACAAAGGACACAAGGATAATAGCCAACATAGCAGGTTCTACTATCGAAGAATGTGCAGAGCTTGCAGAAAAGCTCAACGGCACGGCTGTTGACATGATAGAGCTTAACATATCCTGCCCGAACGTAAAACAGGGCGGAGCGGCTTTCGGCACTGACTGCAACGTTGCAGGTGCGGTAACAAAGGCTGTTAAGGACGTTACAGAAAAGCCTCTTATGGTAAAGCTTTCACCGAACGTTACAAGCATTGTGGACATTGCAAAGTCTGTTGAGGCAAACGGCGCAGACGCTGTTTCCCTTATAAACACGCTTCTCGGTATGCGTATCGACATAAAGACACGCCGTCCTATACTGAAAAACAACGTGGGCGGACTTTCTGGTCCTGCGGTGTTCCCTGTTGCCGTAAGAATGGTATGGCAGGTGGCAAACGCTGTTAAAATACCTGTTATGGGCATGGGCGGTATCGCCACATGGGAAGACGCCATTGAAATGATGATGGCAGGCGCAGGAGCTGTTCAGGTAGGTGCGGCAATATTTGCTGACCCTTATGCACCTGTGAAGATAGCCGAGGGTATGCAGAAATTCTGCGAAGACAACGGTATAAACAACATCTCTGAGATAGTCGGCACTGTTAAGCCTTGGTAATAACATAGTAAAATATCCGTCTTTTTACAGGACGGATATTTTTATGGCATTTTTTCTTATGAATTTCTTAAATTCATTGAAAACAGCTTGCAAAAGTGCTATAATTTAAGTCGTCAGGAAAGGCTGACAGAGAAAGGGGAAAGATATGTTTCTTAGAGTACTTTGCGTGATAACATCTGCACTTACAGTTCTTACCACGCTTTCAATGACATCATGCGGAGCAGACAACACCATTTCGTCTGAGGCTTCCGAAAGTGCTGTTACATCTACGGCAGACAGCGGTAAAACTGCAAAGGATATCCTTTCGGCAATAGAGGGCGACCACATGGACGCTTCAACTTTTTACGGTGAGGACAGCTTCACAAAGAATACCGAAAAGCTTTATGGTATAGAAGCTGACAAGCTCAACGATGGAGGAATACTTTACTCCTCTGACGGCAATTATGCTGACGAGATATCAATGCTCAAAATGGCTGACGGAAGCAGTGCAAAAAGCCAGCTTGCAGACAGGCTGAACTACAGACTTAATCAATATGAAAACTACAAGCCTGAAGAAACAAAGAAAATACAGGCGGCAAAGATATTTCAGGCTGGAGATTACTGGGTGCTTGTTATCTCTGACAATGCTGACGAGATATCTGACGAGATAACAGACATGATAAATTAAAAAACGGAGGAAAGAAAATGACAACAGCGAAAAAAATACTTACCCTTGCACTTTGTCTGACCTGCCTTACAGTGGGTATGACAGGCTGTGCAAAAGATAAAAGCAGTTCTGATACTAAAATTGCTAAAAGCACATCATCACAAACAGAAAGCAGCGACAGCAAGAAGATAAAAGAACTTAGCAACAAGCTTGAAAAGCTGGAAAACACGCTTTCTAACATTCTGGGGGAGGATATATTTGATCCCTCAGACGGTGACGGCAACGTAAACGGTGAGATACACCCTATCTATGATGATACGGCAGTGGTTGAAGCTTACAAGTCGGGTGATGATTCAAAGCTCACTGACGATAAGGACAAATACATATTCAAAGAGCTAAAAAAGGCTGTGGGCGAGATAATCAAAGACGACATGAGCGAATATGACAAGGAAAAGGCTGTTTATGATTATGTGTTCTCTCAGACGCACTTTAATGACGATTCTCTTGTGGCGATATCTGATGAAAGTGAAGATGACGAGTCATACAATCCTTACGGATTTTTCCATGACCACTCTACTATCTGTGTGGGAAACGCAACAACAATAAAGCTGTTTTTTGATGTTCTAGGTATCGACAGCAAGATAATACACTCAACAGAAAACGGCGAACACGCTTGGAACGTTGTGAAGATAGATGGCAAATGGTATCACCTTGATGTGACATTTGACGGCGGCAACGAAGCTCCTGACTACGCATATTTCAACGTACCTGACACTGCAAAGGACGACGGCTCCTATCCTTGGAACAAAGAGGACTTCCCTGAATGCACTGCCACTAACGATTGCTACATATGCAAGAATGCCAAGAAGCTTGACAGCGTTTATGATATACCTGAGCGCATAAAGGAAGCAATGTCAGATAAAGGAAAAACTATATATATGTCACTGGACGTGCCGGAGGGAGCAGGCAGCACTGCTGTTGCGGAGCAGGTCACAAACATAATATCAAACTTTTACATTGACGATTACAACGTCTCTTCCACACCTGTTATTGACGCAGAGGACAAGGTTTGCTTCGGAATTTCTTTAAACTCGGCAGATGGTGACGATTCGGATAATTCTTATGACACAGACAATGCACTCGGCATTGATTACGACAAGCTTTCAAAGGCTTTCTCAGATGCTCTCGGAATAGATTATGAGTATGAGCCTGATTATTCTGATAATAACATAATGGGTTAAAGCTTATAAGGGGATTATTTAAGGCAATACCGCACAATCTTTTTGCGGTGTTGCCTTAATAAAAGCCGCAGGGCATACAGCGTAAAAACTGTATGCCCTGCGGCTTTTTATATCGGATTTGATCGAAGAAAGCTTGTTCATTGGGTCACACGTCAGCTTGCCTGACTGTCTGCCCTTTTCCGATTTTGTATGTTTGAGAAATTAGTTCTCGAAAAGTGCTGTTGAAAGATATCTTTCACCTGTATCAGGGAGAAGTGCAACGATAGTCTTGCCCTTGTTCTCAGGTCTCTTTGAAAGTATCTCAGCGGCTTTAAGTGCTGCGCCTGATGAAATACCAACGAGGATACCCTCTGTTTTAGCGAACTTGTTGCCTGTCTTGAAAGCGTCCTCATTCTCGATAGGGAGGATCTCGTCATAAACCTTTGTATCGAGGACATCAGGAACGAAGCCTGCGCCGATACCCTGAATTTTGTGTGGACCTGATTTGCCCTGTGAAAGAACAGGTGAAGTTGCAGGCTCTACTGCTACTATCTTAACGTCAGGGTTCTTGGACTTGAGATACTGACCAACACCTGTTACTGTTCCTCCTGTGCCAACGCCTGCGATAAAGATATCTACCTTACCGTCTGTATCTTCCCAGATCTCAGGACCTGTTGTTGCAAAGTGAGCGGCTGGGTTTGCTGGGTTTACGAACTGACCGAGGATAACTGAGTTCTCGATCTCGCCCTTAAGTTCGTCAGCCTTCTTGATAGCACCTGTCATGCCCTTTGCGCCTTCTGTGAGAACTATCTGTGCGCCATATGCCTTAAGAAGATTTCTTCTCTCGATACTCATTGTTTCAGGCATTGTAAGAATTACCTTGTAGCCCTTTGATACGCCCACAGCCGCAAGACCGATACCTGTGTTTCCTGATGTAGGCTCTATAATAGTTGCGCCTTTCTTGAGAACGCCCTTCTTTTCAGCCTCCTCGATCATTGCAAGTGCAACTCTGTCCTTAACGCTTCCTGCCGGGTTGAAATATTCAAGCTTTGCAAGGATAGTTGCGTCAGCCTCTACTGCCTTTTCAAAATTAACTGCTTCGATTATTGGAGTTTTTCCGATAAGCTCCGAAACGCCCTTATAGATCTTTGACATTTTAATCTACCTCCGATATGAAAATTATTTTATGCGGTTTTCTGTACCGCTTATGTTTGCTATGGTTATACTATATCACTTTATTCCTACTATGTCAATAGGATTAATATGCTTTCTATGTTTTATACAACAAAGTCAGCTTATTGCAAGCTTCAGTTTGTGCATTATGACCTATAATCATACTCAGTAATGCAATATGGCTTATTATTTTCATCACAAAGCTCCACAAATTTTCTGCCCTCATCGGTATAAACAAGAGCCTTTATGGCTTTACCACGCTTCAAGGGATTTTTATATTCCACACGGATACGCTTCACAGCAGACTCGTTTTCCACAAACTCGTCTGTTATGTCAAGATATCTCGCATTATTGACGTGTTCGTTCATGTCGATATAGCATTTCAGCACCGGGATATCCTCATACACCTGTGGCTCAGTATCAGGTAGGGCTATCTTTCTTGGAAGATACTCCATATCAAGCTTTGGATAGAGCTTCACCCTATCAACAAGCTCCTGTGGAACTTTTATAGGCCGCTGAGATGTTTTGTCCATGAAAGCGCCAGAAGCTATAGACTTCACGCAGATATCACCGTTTTCGTCATATATAACTGTGTTTCTGTAGCCATACATTCTTTTAAGCTCATATGTCCATGTTTTGACGGTGAGCTTTTCGTTTTGCTCAGGTCTGCGGACGATATCAAGCTGTCTTGACACAAGAAACATCACGCAGTTTTCTTTCTCAAAAAAAGGCGACATAACAGGGTGAGTGTCAAGGTGGATAACAGAGCAATCCTGCAAAAGGTCAACAAGGCAGCTATTTCTTATTATGCCATGCGAACCTATCTGGCTGCAATTTACAGTGCGTTTCATTTCATACATATTGCTTTCCTCCATTCTGCTATATAATAATTATACAACTTATTGTCGCTTTTTTCAACAGCACATAGGTACAAATGTTAACAGAGGTAAAGAAATGTTAAAAAAAACTTGTTGAAATTAGTCCGCTTTGCTACTTATAATGATATTACAGCAATTTTACAGGAGGCAAAATATGTTTTTATGGTTAATGATAGCTATTCTTGTGGCGGTCTGCTCTGTGGCTGGCTTTATTTATCTCACAAGAAGAATATCAGCTTTTGGCTTTATAAAAAAGCTTTCAAAGGATAAAAAGGTACTTAATTACGCCATAAGTGCAGCTCTTATAGTGCTCACAGGCGGCATAATATGGCTTATATGGGACTGGATAAATGCGATAATCTGTTTGCTGCATCTTGTTATATTCTGGCTTTTGTGCGACTTGTTTGTGTTCATTGGAAAGAAGATATCAAAGAAACAGGCAAGCAAATGCCTTGCAGGCTTTATCGCCGTGCCGCTGACGGTGGTTTATCTTGCGGTGGGCTGGTATCTTTGCAATAATGTATGGGAAACTGACTACACACTGAAAACTGATAAGAAGTCAGGTGACATAAGGATAGTTCAATTTGCAGACTCTCACGTTGGCACAACGTTCCATGGGGACGGCTTCGCAAAGTACATGGAAGAGATACAGAAGCTTGACCCCGATGTGGTGCTTATAACAGGCGACTTTGTTGATGATGACACATCAAAAGAGGACATGATACAGTGCTGTGAAGCTCTTGGCAAGCTGAAAACAAAATACGGCGTTTATTTCTCATTTGGCAACCATGACAAGGGATACTATGACCCTTCGTATCGTGGCTACAGCGGTGACGATCTTATTGCGGAGCTTGAAAAGAACAATGTCAACGTATTACAGGACGACACCGTGCTTATCGACGATCGTTTCTACATAATAGGCAGACAGGACAGGTCTGAGGAAATGGAAAAGGGCGGTCACAGAGCATCTATGGAAGAGCTCACAAAGGATCTTGACAGCTCGAAGTTCACAGTTGTAATGGATCACCAGCCTTGTGATTATGACGCTCAGGCGGCGTCAAAGGTAGACCTTGTTTTGTCAGGTCACACACACGGCGGTCAGCTCATACCAATAAACTTCCTTGGCACTCTCATCGGCGGCAATGACCGCACATACGGCTATGAAAAGCGTGAGGACACCAACTTTATCGTGACATCAGGCATTTCAGACTGGGCGATAAAATTCAAAACAGGCTGCAAGTCTGAGTACGTTGTTATTGATGTTTCGGAGAATTAAATAGCAGGACAAAGCAAAAGGGTCAGCAAAAATGCTGACCCTTTGTTTTATTTGAACACAAGCTGTACCAAAAGCATATAGCACACTGTTTCGCTTGCAATAGACAAAAGCATTTGTCTTTTCCACAAATGCACTGTCACTGTCACGCCTATGGCGATAAGTTCAGGCAAGCCGTAACTGTAATGCAGAGGTGTTACGTTTCTAAGGCAATATACCACGAGCATACTGAATATTGCGCTTGGAAGCACCTTGCCCAAATACTGCACATAGCGTGGTGTTGGGCGTTTGCCGTTGAAAATAAGAAACGGGAGTGCTCTTGTGAGAACAGTGCCTAAAACGCACATTCCTATAGTGATGACCTGCTGAGTTATCGTCACTTTGCGTCACCTGCTTTCTCAGGGTTTTCTATAGGCTTGCGAAAAGCCGTGAGCAGAACGAGAATACATATCATTGTGGGTATCATGAAATCGTCTGTACCAAATAGTATAAGGCAGACAACGCTTGATATCAAGCCTATCCATGCACTCATATGGTGTTTTTCTTTGAGCCACTGGTCAAGAAATATCACAACGAACAAAGCCGTCATTGCGAAGTCAAGTCCTTTGGTATCAAAGCTTATAAGATCACCCATAAGACCGCCGATAGTTGCACCGCTCACCCAATATATCTGATTGAGTAGCGTAACAAAAAAGTAAAACCAACCTCTGTCAACGTCCTTGGGGATCTCTGCTGAGTAGTTTATGCTGAAAGTTTCGTCGCACATTCCATAGATAAGATAATATTTTTTCCAGCCAAGCCCTTTGAACTTATCCAGCATTGAAATGCCATAGAACAAGTGCCTAGCTTGTATCATTATCGCCATTATCAAGGTCTGCACAGGCGCAAAGGGTGAAAGAAGCATACTTACTGTGATAAATTCAAGGCTTCCGCCATATATCGTCATGCTCATTATGAGGGGGTAGACAAAGCTGAATCCTGATGCGTTAGCATAAATGCCATAGGCAATGCCTAAAAACCAAAAACCTGCGAATATCGGTATTGTATAAGGAAAAGCCCATTTCAGGGCTTTGAATGCTTTTCTATCGTGATTTTTTTCCAAAATGTTCATCTGCCTTTCGGGCGTTCGCTGTATCGAAAAACGCTGTGTATAAAAGTTTAGCACAATGTTTACCCGTAGTCAAGCACCGAACTATTGACAAACTGCCCTTGTGGATATATAATTTACCAAGAAACTTCACTTTAAAAAGGAGGTGTGGCAGTGACAAAGGTCATATATCCTGTTATTGGCAGGCAGACTTCTCTGCCCTTTTATCTCACCGGAATAGGCATTTCCGACCCTGAATTTCACGTCACAAGGGACAAAGGGCTTGTTTCACATCAGCTTCTTTTTACCTCAGGGGGCGAGGGCAGACTAATTGTCGGGGGAGAAGAATTTGTGCAGACAAAAGGCTCGGCATTTTATCTTCCCCCTAGCGTTCCACATGAATATTATCCTGCAAATGGGAATTGGATAACAAACTGGATAGTTTTCCGTGGTGAATTTGCGGGGCAAATGCTTGCAAACCTTGGCTTTGACAGCTTTAGATTTTCCCCTGAGATAAACACCCAAAAACCTGCTCAGCTTTTTGAGCGAATTTTAGTTGCCGCTGCCGACCCTGTGAATTGTGGCGAAAAAACTTCCGCACTTGTGTATGAATATATCCTCGCCATGAGGACTGCAATGCTTTTCCCTGACAGCCGAAACAACGTAGGAGGCATTACAAGGCAAGCGCTTTTGTATATAGACAGCCGATACATGGAGGATATCACCGCAGAAACACTTGCAGGACTTTCAGGAGTGTCAGTACAACATTTCTGCCGTGTTTTTAAAGCAGAAACTTCAATGCGTCCCCTTGAATATATTGCAAAACGACGTATCTCTCAGGCAAAATCTCTGCTTCTTAACACCGACTCTGACATAGGCGACATAGGCAAGCAGGTGGGCTATGAAGACAGAAACTATTTCAGCATCGTTTTTAAAAAGCTGGAGGGTGTTTCTCCAAGAGAATACCGTCGTTCAAGAGGAACAGGTTTGTAATAATATTTTAAGCTTTATTAGAATTTTCTCAGCATATTTCTAAGCAAAATGTTCGTATCTTAATAATATGCAAAATATTTCAGATTGACCATACACTCCTTTAAGCTTATAATTGTCATAAGAAAGCAAGAAGCCATGCTTTATGCAAGGAGGATAACTTATGACGATACTAAAAAGGAGCGCGTCAATGGTGTCAGCATTGGTCATGATGATATCTAGCGCAGGCGCTTACAATTGCAGTGCGGAGGGAACAACGGTGAACGATAGCAATACAAATAATACAAGAGAGATAGTTATTGACGGAACTACGGCTCAGCTCAAAGAAAATATGCGCTACAGAGGGGCAGGCATGGTGAGTGCAAACAACTCATCAAGGCTTCTGTTGGATTACAAGGCTGAACACCCTGATGTATATGAGCAGATAATGGAGTATATGTTTGGCAAAGAAGGTATCGGCATTACTCACCTTAAATTGGAAATGGGTGCGGATATAAACTCATCATCAGGCACAGAACCGTCTGTAATGAGAACAAAGGACGAAAAGGCTGACGTAACAAGAGGTGCGGCATACCAGCTTGCCGCTGACGCAAAGAAGATAAATCCTGACCTCACTTTGGATATGCTTTGGTGGAGTGAACCAAGGTGGGTATCTGACGCTTCCGACGTTTATGCTGCAAGATACAAATGGTATAAAAACACCCTTGACGCCGCTTATGAAACATATGGACTTGAATTTGACTATGTAAGTGCTGTGCAGAATGAGCGTGGAGCTGACCCTGAATGGGTGAAATATCTTTCCTCACATCTCAAAAGTGAAAAAGGCACCCCTTATGACTACTCAAAGATAAAGATAGTCGCTGGAGAAGAGGTCTGCACATGGGGCTTTGCTGACAGAATGTATGAGGACAGCGAACTTATGAACGTTGTTGACGTGGTGGGAAGCCATTACACAAGCGAGTCCACCGAGAACGCACAGAAGCTTGCATATGAAGAAAACAAAGAGCTTTGGTTCAGCGAAGCAAGCTCGCCAATGGCATATGCGCAGGGTACATACAGATATGACAGCTCAGGTCTGGCAGGCATAAACGGCACACTTGATATTGCAAACAGAATAATCGGAATGTATCCCAACGGCAAAATGACACTTTATGAGTATCAGCCTGTTGTATCGGCATACTATGACGGCGTTTGCTACTGTCAGAAACAGCTCATCTCAGCCTGCGACCCTTGGAGCGGTTATTATATGCTTGACAGCGGTTTTTATATGTCTCTGCATTTTTCGCAGTTCATTGAAAAAGGCTGGGCGTTTGTTGACAGCGGCTGCTACAGCGACGGCAAAAAAGGCGGTGACGGTCACGCTATCGTCGACGCAGTTTACAGCTATATGACCGCCACAGACACAGAAACAGGCGATTACAGCACTGTTATCACAAACACTACAAGCGAGCCTATACAGTATGACCTCAAGGTATCAGGACTTGACAAGGCGTCAAGCAACGTGAGCGTATGGGAAACAAGAGGTCCTGACAGTATTGACGGCAGCTATGACGAGAATTATTTCAAGAAAACTGAGGATATAACCCCTACAGAGAACGGCGGAGCTTATACATACTCTGTGACAGTGAAGCCAAATTCTATTGTGACAATTTCTACTGTTACACCTAAGCGCACAGAATACAAAAACGCTGACGAGAGCGAACGCACTGTTTTGAAGCTTCCATATTCGGACGATTTTGAGTATGCAGGCTATCCTGAGAATTATCTTTCATCAAGGGGCAATGCGCCAAGATACACAACAGATCAGGGCGGTGCTTTCGAGGTGGAAAAAACCGACAAGGGCAATATGCTAGTTCAGCAGATAACGGCTGACATGAAAGCCAACGAGTGGGGCTACACCCCAGAACCTGTGACTACATTTGGTGACGACAGGTGGTATAACTACTCTGTGAACGTTGACGCTGCTTTTGCGACTTCGCAGGACGCAGAATCAAACTATGTGGGCGTTGGTCTGAGATACACGCTTGGCTGCAATTCATACAGTGGCTATTGGATAAAGCTTTATGAGAACGGAAGCTGGGAGCTTAAAGTAAATGACGGCACTCTTAGCAGTGGAAGCATAGACAGCTTTGACGGCACGACTTCTCACAAGCTTAAAGTCGAGGCTGTAAACAACGTTATCCGTGGATATGTTGACGGAAACATGGTGGCTGAATACACTGTGAACGAAGGCGAATCTCTTATCGGCGCAGGCAGAGCGTCACTTTTCAGCTCATACAACAAAAACAGCTTTGACAACTTCTCTGCTGAACCTGTGGAGGGCAGTGACACATATGTAACTCGCTTTGACGAAACAGACTCTTGCTTCACTTTTGAGGGCAACTGGGAACACAACCTTATGAGCAGCTTCAAAAACTACAAACGAACCATATCAGATGGCACAGAGGGCGACTCTTTCACAGTAAGCTTTGAGGGAACGGGCTTCGCACTTTCAGGTGAAACAAGAGAAAACGCTATACTCGGGGTATCAATAGACGGAGGTGATGAACAGCTCGTGACAGTTTCAAGGACAGGTCAGCGTGAGATATCATGCCATTTTGAAGGCTTGTCTGAGGGCGCTCACACCGCAAAGGTAACCATAAAATCAGGCAAATATACAATTGACGCTATGCAGGTAACAGGCGGAAAGATACCATTCGAGAAGAAAAAGCCTGCGAAGTCTGAAAGCACTAAGTCAGGCAAAAGCAAGCTTCCTATAGCTGTTGGCGCAGGCGTTTGCGCTGCTGCGGCAGTTGGTGCAGTGATATACGGCATAGCCAGAAAGAAGCGTAAGGAAAATAATGACTAAAATAAGCAGAACAACAGACATGACACAAGGCAGTGAAATGCGACACATAATAATGTTTTCACTGCCCTTGCTTGCAGGAAATCTTTTGCAGCAGACATACAATATAGTGGACACTATGGTGGTGGGGCGTTATCTGGGCGATGACGCCCTTGCCGCTGTTGGTGCTACAGGCTCTATCACTTATCTTTTTTACACCCTTTGCATAGGGCTGTCGGTGGGTGCAGGAATAATTGTCGCACAGTATTTCGGTGCAGGCAAGAAAAAAGCCCTGCGGTCAGCAGTATTCAACTCAGCGCTTGTCACGGCTATATTCGGCATTGTAATAAGCCTTTTATCCGTGCCTGCCGCAAGACCTATACTGGAGCTTTTGAAAGTTCCTAACAAGATTATCGGAGATTCTGTGGCGTATATGCAGATAGCCTGCGGCGGAACGATAGCGGTGGCAGCATACAACTGGATAAACGCCATAATGAGGGCTTTGGGCGACTCAAAAACACCGCTGATATTCTTAGGTGCAGCAAGCTTGCTAAACGCCCTCCTTGACCTGCTTTTTGTGGTGGTATTCAAATTCGGCATAGCAGGTGCGGCATGGGCGACAGTGCTTACGCAGGCGCTTTCTGCCATTTCTTGTATTGTGTACTGCTTTGCAGTGAGCGGAGAGATAAAGCTCACCGCCGACGATCTGCACGCCGACAAGGACCTGATGAACCGCTGTGTGAAAACAGGCGTGCCTATCGCCATACAAAACGGACTTATCTCGGTATCAATGGTGGCTCTCCAACGTGTGACAAACGGCTTTGGCGAAACGGTCATGGCGGCATACACAGTTTCAATGCGTATCGAGCAGTTCGTTCAACAGCCGTTTTCTTCACTTAATGCGGCGGTTTCAACATTCACAGGACAGAATATCGGCGCAGGAAAAGAAAAACGTGCGCAGAAAGGTCTTGCTTGTGCAATAAAGATATCGGTGATATTCTCGGCAGTGGTGCTTGTGCTGTTCGCACTGTTCGGTGGAGCGATAACATCTTGGTTTGTCAAGGGCAAGACTGTTATAAGCATATCAGCAAAAGCGCTTATCATAACCTCACTTTTCTACTGGTCGCTGGGTATTATCCACACCACAAGGGGCTTTTTGAACGGTGCAGGCGACACAAACTATGCCCTTGTAAACGGCATGGCAGAGGTAATATGCAGGATAGGTCTTTCACTTATCTTTACAAGGATAGCTTTCATAGGCTATTGGGGCATATGGTACACCACCGCCGCAACGTGGTTTGTGACCGCTATGGTGAGCCTTATAAGATACAAGGGTGGAAAATGGAGGCTTCATTCAATTGTAAAATAGATTTTCATAACTGCTGTACCGATTCGGTGCGGCAGTTTTTTTAGTTGAAACAGTTTCACATTATATATGAAATATTCATATGAAACCATATTGAAAATTCATAGTGCAGTGGTACAATATAATAAAAGGAGTGACGAGCAATGAACATTACCGAATTTGCAAAAGCCGCAGGAGTATCAAAATCTGCTGTGAGCAGATATTTCAACGACGGCTATGTGAGCGAAGAAAAGCGCAGGCTTATTGAAGCCGCCATAGAAGCCACAGGCTATGCCCCAAGCGTTCAGGCGCAGAACGTGAGAACAAGAGTGACAAAGCTTGTGGGAGTTATTATACCGAAGCTTTCAAGCGAGAGCTGTGCAAGAGAGGTGGAGGGAATAAGTCAGGTACTCAGTGAGCAGGGCTATCAGCTTTTGCTTGTGAACTCTGCCAACGACCCAAAGAAAGAAGTGGAATATCTGGAGCTTTTCCGAAGCAATCGTGTTGACGGAGTTATCTTTTTGGCTTCTGTTTTCACTCCGCTCCATGACGCTGTGCTGAAAAAAATGCGTGTGCCGGTGGTAATTGTGGGACAGGAATACAAGGGTGCAAACTGCGTTTGTCATGACGATTACAAAGCCGCCTATACCGCAGAGAAGCTTATGCTTGACAAAGGTTGCAAAAAGCCCGCTTTTATCGGTGTTACCGAGCAGGACAAGGCGGCAGGTCAGGCAAGAAAAGACGGGTTTCTCCACGCCCTTTCTGATAACGGCATCAACATTGAAAAGTCTGATATGCAGACGGCTGAATTTAAAATGGACTCAGGCTACAAAAGGGCTTTGACATTACTGAGAAGCGGCAGAAGGTACGACCACATTTTCTGTGCCACCGACAATCTTGCCGCAGGCGCGCTCCTTGCCTGCCGTGAGCAGGGATTGAAAGTACCAGAGGATATAATGATAGCAGGTATTGGCGACTCTCAGCTTTGTAAGGTCACGTCCACTCCCCTGACTTCTGTGCATTTTCATTATCGCACCGCAGGCATAGAAGCGGCACAAATGCTGCTCAATTCACTTAAACGAGAAAGCTCTATACCAAGGACACTAACGCTCGATTTTGAGCTGGAAGAGCGTGAGTCTACAGAGAAAAAAATGTGAAACTGTGTGAAACCTTGTAATACCGCCTTGTAAGTTTATATTATTTGTCAATAGACAAATGCACTGTCATGGGTTATAATATAGTTAATGAAATCGGTATCACATAAATAATGAAACTGATAAAATGACATAGTTCGGACAAAATAATAAAAAGGCAAGCAAAGGACGGGATATTATG